>CAIRDJ010000245.1 GCA_903877335.1 uncultured Chloroflexota bacterium
TCACCTTGATAGCTGTCGTGGGGTTCATTGGAGGGGAAATCATAATTGTTGATGGACATCAAACACACATGATCCCATTCTAAGCCCTTTGCCGAATGTAAGGTTGCCACCGTCACCACCCCTTTGTGATGATCGGGATTGAAGGTGCGGCTTTCCTCATCCATCCCCAAGAATTTGCGCTCATTCGTGGCAATTTCTTTGAGACGTTGGGTGTATTGTTCTAAGTTCCAACTGTTCCCACCACCACCAAGATACAACTCCTGTGCCAATCCATCTTGGCGTAACTGCATGGAAAGCGCGTAAGCTATCGCCAAGTCAGCAGGGCGTGTGAACAACCGCTGTGCCACCGTCAAGATCAGTTGGTCAATGGGTAGCCAAACCGCTTCATGCAATTCTCGCACTTGCTCGCGGAAGATAGCCAGCGCGTCGCGCGTTTCTGGATCGACATCAAATTCTGATAACCAATCTCGCCCATGCCCATACAAGAAAGATTCCAAGTGGGCGCACTGTGCAAGCACCCGCGCATGACGATCCACTATAGACATGGTGTCTGCATCCTCTTTGAAGTCGCGGTTGAAAACGCGGTAAACCCGCGCCAGCAGGGATGCGTCTGGCTTCGCAAGGTAGTTGAGGATATGTACCAAAGAGCCGGCGGCTTCGCGCGTGGTGACCGTGCTTTTTAATAACTCAACATGTGGGATTTTTGCCTGTTTCAACCGCTCGACAATATCAAACCCACGTTTATTGCGTGGGGTCAAAATGGAGACGGTCAAGCTGGGGTCGTCTGTGAGGGTGCGCTGGACGGTTTGCAGGACAAAGTTCAATTCTTCAGTAGAGGTGAACGGCGTTGAAACAAACGTCACCCCATCGGGTGAAAGCGTTGGGTTGGGTTGGGGATCACCAGCAGGGGCAGGCTCAATGTATGGCTCGGAGAGGGGTTGGCGTTCACGAATGGCGGCGTCATGGTGTTGTAGCGACCAATCAATGAGATGGTTTGCCACACGGATGATCTCCACCGCAGAACGCCCACTGTTGGGCAACGTCTTTTTAGCCACGCCTGGACGTACCATGAACTCTCTCAGGTAGCGTGGGTTGGCGGTGGTGAAGGTTTCATAGATCGCCTGATTGGGATCGCCCACGCGAATCCAATTCCCTCGCTCCCCTGCCAAGAGTGCCAAGATGCGCTCTTGCAATGAATCGCTATCCTGTGCCTCATCCTCTAAGATATACACCCAACGATGGCGCAACCGCTCAAGGTAGCCCGCATCCGCCAGCAATGCCTGATATGCCAAGCGGACCATATCTTGAAAGTCGATACCCACGCGATATTGCAAGGCATCTTGATACCGCGCATAGATCACGTTGCACAACCGCGCCAACGGTAACTCTTGTGAGCACGCACTCAGTTTTTGCTCGATCTCTTGAGGCGTTTGAAGCGCGTCCTTTGCTTGTCGGATGAATGCTGAGGCACAGTCTTTGACAGTTTCGCCCCAGCGTTCGTGCGCGATGTTGGACTTTTTGCGGTACGATTCCAAGATATAGTCTTCTTGTAATCCTTCAACCTGCCCCAACATCGCATGAACAGCGTTATCTAAAATGGCGTTGGTCTCGCGCTCATCAATGATATTGAAGCCCTCCCCCAACCCCACCAGTTCGGGGCGTTCGCGCACGATGTCATTGGCAAGCGCGTGCAACGTTCGCACTCGGTAGCCAAAGCCCGGTAACAACCCTCGCGCTTTCAATGATGCGCCGATCTGGCGGGAGAAATTGCCCACCGCCGAATTCACCAATGTCACCACCAAAACTTCTTGGTCAGGGGCAAGCGGTGCTTCCGCCAGCAACTTCGCCGCCAATTCAGAAAGCGTGCGCGTTTTGCCTGCGCCGGGCACCGCCGATACCCCCATCCACCCTGACGTATACTGAAGCACTTCCGCTTGTTTGGGACGTGGCTTAAACATGCGAGGACACCTTGTTACGTGCTAAATAGCGCAAAATAGACTGCAACGCATGTAGTAACGGACCGTGCTGTTCATAGCCCATTTCGCCCAAGTGACTAAATCCGAAGTAGATGCCCTTGCGACAGTTTCGGATGAGACCTAACACCAGATGATAGAGGGCTTCGTTGCGCGTGTAATATTCTTGTTCATCCGTCCAGACCAACCCTTGATTCCAATTGCGCGAGAGGACATACGGATGGGTGAGGGGTTGATAGATGCGTTCCCACCACCCCACGCTCCCGATGTTCAACCAATATTGATAGTCGGTGGGGCGGTTGCTCATCAGATAGGTGTAAGCAGGTGCCACCAAAATAGCGTCCGTAGTGGGCATTTGCCAACTGCGCACATATTGATTGGCGATCACCCCTTCGCGCACCAATTGGATATACTCGCGCCCTAGTGCCGTAAGTGTGTTCACAGAGGTGACAGCACGCCGAAACTGACGGGCGGAGTCCATCAAGTTTGCCGTTACTTCGGCGCGGTGGGGATGCTGATGGAAGCCAAAGCCCACCTGGGATAGCAACTCACCAAATGCCACCGACCACAAGACATCCATTTCGGCGATCGGTGCTTGCTGGTGAGTCTTGATCCATTCGCGCAAGGCTTCGTACTTCTCCCCAAAGACAAACGTGATGCGCTCTTGTAGCGTAGAATCTAGCTGATGAAAGGCAATCCATTGCCCTCCACGATAGAGATGTTGGACGATTAACCGCGCACGAATATCATCTAAGCCTTCTAACGATTCCAACAACAGCAACGTAACATCTTGATCGGTGAGGGGCAATTTCCAGCTGGGGTTAACCACCTGTGCCAACGATAGCAAAGCACGCGCGGTGGGTTCATCCCGTAAGGCTTGCGAGGGGCGATGTGCCCGTAAGGCTATGTTGCGCCTCTCAAAGGCTTGGTTGAGTGAAAATAACAATGAGTCCGAAAGGAATGCGGAGAGGATCACCATCTCGCTGGGGTTGGTTGAGCCAGTTGTCAGGCGGTCTACCACAGAATCCGCCACCGCCTCAATCATGTCAGTGAAATAATTGAAGTCGCCAAACTCCATCACCGTGTGCGGATCTAAGCTAGATGGCGGGACAGCTCGGCTAGGATAATGAATGATCTCGAACAATCCCCCAAGTTCTTGCAAGGATGGAGGATTCGTAAAGGAGTGTTCAGGTGGCAAAAAGCGTGTATCGCGTGGCTTCACCAATTCCTTCAAGCGTTCTGCACTGTGTGGA
>CAIRDJ010000246.1 GCA_903877335.1 uncultured Chloroflexota bacterium
GGAATGGTTGCGCTCACTGCGGCTAGGACGAGGGGGAGCGCGGTGGGGAGCATCACGATGGGGAGCAAAGTTGAGCGGCTACGAGTTTGGACGGTCATGGTGGCAAGCAAGGTTCCCACACTGGAAAGCCCAACCACCAACAACACAAGGATGAGAAAGATCATCGGTTGCAACAAGGGTAGGTTATACAGGAAGGTCATCAAGCCGATCAAGATCGCCCCAATCGTCAAGGCGAACAACCCGTTCGCGATGCTCTTGCCGATGAAAATGGCGGCGCGTGGAATGGGGCTAAGCAGGATGGCAAGGAACGTTTCGTTTTCACGATCATTGCCTGCGCTTCGATCCATCCCTAAAATCATGGCGAACAAAATTGTCACCCACAGAATCCCGCTCACGGATTCCACACGGCTTAAGCGATCCAACTGAAGCGCGAAACTGAAGGTGAGGGTACTCAATAATCCGAACAAGGTCATCAAACTGATTAGCTCACGACTACGTTGTTCCTGTAACCAATCTTTACGGAAGATTAGCCAACATGCACGCCAAAAAAGTGGGGTCATCGTCTTAAAATCTCTTCGTATTGGGCAAGGCTAAAATCGGTTGCCTGTCCTGCATATTGCAACTGCCCGCGCGAAAGCACCAAGAGCCGATCACAATACTGCAATGCCAGCTCCACTTGATGCGTTACCATCACGATGGTACGCCCTTGCGCCTGCGCTTGCTCAAGTAGGTTGATGAGCATCGTGCTGGCAGTCTGATCTAAACCCGTGAAGGGTTCATCTAAGAGCAAGATCGACGGATCATGTAGGAATGCCCGCGCAATGGATAATCGCTGTTGCATCCCGCGTGAAAAAGTCTTGATGGCTTGGTCAGCAAAACGTGTTAAGCCTACCGTTTCTAGCAGGCTGTTGATCCGTTCATCCAATGCTGGAACAGCATAAAGACGACCGTAAAAGCGCAAGTTCTCGCGGGCGGTCAACATGGGGGAAAGCATGAGCGCGTGACTCACCAACCCAATTTGCACCCGTACCGCCCCCAACTCTTGCGGAATTGACCATCCCCCAATGGTGATGCGTCCGTGTGTGGGTTTGCTTAAACCGCACAACAGCTTGATGAGGGTGCTTTTGCCACTGCCGTTGTGCCCTAAAATCCCTACGAAGGATTGACGCTCCACTTCAAAACTCACCTGTTTAAGCGCGAGCTTGTAGCTATAGGCTTTTGAGAGAGCCTCAACTTGGATGATAGCGGACACGGGTTAAGCCTGCTCTTCCGTTTCTTCCACCAAGAGCGTGAGTTGCTCTTTCAGTTTGGCGCGTTGGCGATACCACAAATCATGATTGAGCGTGCCGCTTTCGTGTTGCTGATCCAATTGGGCAATTTGTTTAACCAGTTCTTGGATTTGTCGCTCATGCGAGGTTGCTGTGTTTCTGGTTCGTCCCACAAAAAACAGGATCACGGCGGTTAAGCCCGATAGCCCTGCGATGATAAACAACAGGGTTGGCAGGTGTCGGATGAAGGGGATGGCAACCGCGCCCGTATTCCATTTCACATCGTAGGAAATCACATCTTGAGCGAGTAGCTCCATACTCCCCCCATACGTGTTATAGGTTTGGGTGCCAATGACTTCTTCGCGCAGAAAAGGCAATTGCTGGCTGTTGATCTGTAAATCTGTGGGGGCAACCAGCAGGCGCACCTCCCCATTCAGGAGGTAATTCAATTCATGCTCGATGATCGCGCTGTCCTCAAAGGGTAAGAAATACACCACCTGCATGAGATGCTCAACGTCTGGGACGATGGGTTGGGTATCCGTCA
>CAIRDJ010000247.1 GCA_903877335.1 uncultured Chloroflexota bacterium
GACGATAGAACCCTTTTATAACAATAAGCGCGTTTTGAATCGCACCAAAAAAGAGCTGATCGCTCGTTATGCTGCTGACCATTTTGTGCACGACGGTGACATCATCATTTTAGAAGCGGGAACAACTGTTTCAGCAATGGTCAAGTTTTTGAAGCAGCGCAATTTAACCGTCATCACCAATGGTTTGGGCACATTGAATGAGATCACCCCATCTATTATGGATATTAATGTTATGTGTTGTGGAGGAATGCTTCGTGATGTTTCTTTAACTTTTGTTGGGCCTCAAGCAATCTCCTACTTCAGTCACATTCGCGTCAAGACCTTCTTTCTAGGAGCGACGGGTATTGCCATGCCTGACGGTATCACCGACCCTAATCTGCTTGAAATTCAAGTCAAACAAGCCATGGCAAGCAGCTCGGAGTGCATTGTGGTGCTGCTAGACAGCAGCAAGTTCGGTAAGCGCTCTTTAGCCACGGTCATCCCCTTAGACTTAATTGATATCCTCGTGACGGATGCGGATGCCCCTGTAGCAGAATTGATGAAACTAGAGAAACTTGGCATTCAGGTGCATATCGCGAAGTAGCGCAACACCGTCACTTCATTTGAAGTGGTAGGTTCAAGAAAGCACGTCGGACAAGTGCTTTTCGGTCGAAATGACCCCGGTAGGACTCGAACCTACAACCAATTGATTAAGAGTCAACTGCTCTGCCATTGAGCTACGGAGCCTTGCGATGCGGAGAGACAGTGTACCAACGCCCACCTTTGAACGTCAAGACTATTCTTGTACGAATTCCTTCTCATCGTGGACACCCACCGACTACCCACAGCGCAGGGTAGCTTCCCGCATATCCCAACACGCTCGACACTGACGGTCGGGGTTGTAATGCCGTGCGAATGGATTATAAAAGAAGAGGAGCGCGGTCATTCCACCTCCTCACACTTTACCATAGCAAAGGTTACACACCATGAAGTTACCCAAAAGCCGTTTGTTCTGGGCGGTTTCGCTTTCCCATTTCACCAATGACCTATTCATGTCCATGGGACCCGTTTTGTTAACATTCATCAGCGGCGTTTACATGCCCATCACCTCTGCCCAAATTGGCTTGGCACAAAGCCTGCGCGAATTTGTGGGCGCGCTGGGGCAACCGGTCATGGGTTGGGTTGGCGACCGTGGCGGGGCACGCTGGATCGGCACGCTGGGCTTGGCGTGGACGGTCATCGGCACGTTGCTGGGGACATACTTTGCCACCCTCCGTAACTATCCTTTGATGGTGATCTTCTTCGCCCTCAGTGCCATCGGGAGCGCGGCTATCCACCCGATTGGGGTCTCGTTTGCCACCTACAAAGAAACCGAACATAGCAACCGCAACATGAGTTTCTTCTTCTTGATGGGGCAGCTAGGCTTGGCACTGGGACCGGCGATCGCTGGTGTTCTGCTGGGCATGACCCAAGCAGATGGACAATTGGGCAACTTGAACCCCATCTTCTGGCTTGGGTTCATCGC
>CAIRDJ010000248.1 GCA_903877335.1 uncultured Chloroflexota bacterium
CAAGTGACCCGCCAAAATGATTTAGATTATTTGATGAGTGGTCAAATAGATTTGCTACTTTCTGACCTTGCCCTCACTCGTACCTCTGAGGGGGTAGTAGATTTTAGTAGCCCCTTCTATTACAACCGTCTGATCGGCTTAACGCGCACTGCTGACCCCATTGTAGAGGGGAGCGGACTGGCAAACCGTCGCTTGGGGGTGGTGGTCGGCTCCGATTCTGAAGCACAGTTACAGACTTGGTTGCCTATGCAATCCTTTACCGCATCGGTCAACACCTACTTCACCTTAGACCAAGCTGTTTCCGCTTTGCTATTGAACGAAGTTGATGCGGTTATTGATCGTGAACATAACCTAGAGCGATTCATCTTGACCGATCAAACGCGGTTGATGGAACAACCGCTCACTGTCTTGCCAATGAGCGTCATTGTTCGCCGTCAAGACATCAACACCCGCCTGCTCGTCAACCAAACTCTGCAATATCTGTTCGTGCAGGGTGAAATCGCTAAACTCTATTCAACCTACCTGAATGGGCGATCTGTTCCAGATGATTTGATCTTGGTGTGGAATGGGCTTCCGGAGCAATCTCCTACCCCTCAGGGGTTTGGCATCGGCATGGACTTTCCCAATGAATACGCCGTTCAACAAATTGGAACACGCCCTCTTCGAGTGGCGATTTCGGTTGACACTGACCAAAATGAGATGAGTCGTCGCCTTAGCCAAAGCCATCAAGCTCTTGCTCAATCTTTAGCCACACGTTTAGGGGTTGCTTTAGAGGTGATAAGTGTTGACCCTTCCGACTTGGTGGGGGTGGTCGAACGGCAAGAAGCAGATTTTGCTTTAGGGGTTGTGCCTGATTGGAGTTTGGCTAGTCGTGTTGAGCTATCCGTACCTTATTTGTTGCATGGCAAACGCCTTCTCACAACGTTTCGTGATGACTTCCAAAGTTTTGCAGATTTACGTGGGCAATGGGTGGGAGTGTTTGCCAGTGAAGCGAACGCTGCCCAATTGGCACGAGAACTAGGGCAAAGCGTCAACGCCACCATCAACGTTTTCACCATCACCCGTGAGGAAGATGCAGCGTTTGAGATGCTACAGGAAAGAAATATAGATGCCATTTTCGGGGACAGCTTGCGCTTGTTGCCTATTCTTGAAGCATTTCCGAATGACTTGAAACTTTCTATGCGTTGCTCAAGTTGTGATCCGTGGTATACCCGCGAGTATTATAGTATTGCCCTACGTCGGAATGATGTTGATTTGCGTCGTGCGGTAGATTACGCGCTACAAGATATGTCGCGGGATGGCTCGTTGACAAGCATCTTGGCTACGGTGTATGTGCCGGGTGAAGAAATGCGCATCATCACAACACCCGGAAACATTCAACCGGCTGATCTCATTGTTCGTTAAATGTGGCAAGGTAAATCCCCGCTAGGATGACCACACTCCCGATGATCTGCCACTGATTGGGAGTTTCGGCAAAAAGCAAAAAGGCGAGGATCGCACTTCCAATTGGTTCAATCTTGGTGAATAGACTGACGATTGTGGCGGAGACATGGCGCACGGCATAATTCATAGCCGTGTGCCCAACCAGTTGGGGGATGGCGGCAGCTCCCAAGAGTGCCAACCAAGCAGTGGGGGAATACCCAAGCATGGGAACGCGCAAGACCGCCAAAAGTACAATCAAGATGATTCCCCCGCTTCCATAAATCAACCAGATATACGGAAGCAGTGTTAAATCCTGCCGAAGACTTCTGCCAATCACGAGAAAGCCAGAGGCTGAAACCGCACCGATTAACGCCAAGAA
>CAIRDJ010000249.1 GCA_903877335.1 uncultured Chloroflexota bacterium
CGGGCAGGCTTGGCGGGCGTTCGTCAGACAGTTCCACCACCACCGCATACTCCGCACGATTCCGAAACGAGACCTGTACCAAGCAACCCACGTCCACACCCGGCGCCATGGCAGGAGGCACGCGATAGGTGAAAAGCCGATCAATCGGAATGGGAATGGCAACTTGAGCATACATCCAGCAGGATTCCTTCGCTTGTTGGGTCTAGCCTGATTATAACGCGCTAGGCGCGGCGACGACACGCATGGTTGCAATTGTTTCGTCGGCATGTCACAATCGGCGCGACGTGTAACCAGACGGGAGCCACCCTTGAAAGCGATCCCACTACCCAGCGCGCTGTATGAATATTTGCTCGCCTTCGGTGTCAAAGAGACTCCGCTACTGGCGGAGTTGCGCCACCACACCGCCCAACTTGACCAACCTCAAAACCAAATCCTGCCGGAACAAGGGCAATTCTTGGCGTTGTTGGTGCGCCTATTGAACGCTCGACGTGCGATTGAGGTGGGGGTGTTTAGGGGCTACAGCGCGTTGTGGATGGCGCAGGCGTTGCCCCCCGATGGGGTGTTGATTGGGTGCGACATCAGTCCCGATTGGACGCAAACCGCGCGTGAGTTTTGGGCGCGTTCCAACGTGGGACACAAGATAGATTTGCGTCTTGCCCCCGCCCTCGACACGCTCCACGCGCTCTTAGCACAGGGGGACGCAGGGCGTTTCGATTTCGTGTTCATTGATGCCGACAAGGGGAACAACCGCCATTACTATGAACTCGCCTTGCAACTTGTGCGCGTGGGGGGCGTGGTGGTGGTGGACAACACCTTGCGGTACGGGCGCGTGGCAGACCCCGCTCTCACCGAGCCTAGCGTGGTGCTCTTGCGCGAGTTCAACGACTTTGTGTACCATGATGAGCGCGTCTACATGATGCTTGTCCCCATTGGGGACGGCATGACGGTTGCCATCAAGCAAGGCTAACAGACACGACGACCGAGCGTGTAGTGCGTTGTCTGGCACGGTGCCTGTTGCGGACGTTTGCCAACGCAATCGGTTTGGGGCACGCATGGTTGCAACGCAACGCGCATCGGTTACGTATATCACAAGAGAAAAGATAATAAGCGAGGTTATCCACTATGACCTTTTGGAGTGCATTCATCACCATCTTGATGTTGGTGGCGCCGGGGGTGGCGTTCATCCCGTTTGTGCCGGCTTCGCTCACAGTGTGGTCGCTTGCCACCGTCTACGCGGTTGCCACCGGGTTCACTGAGATTCAGGTGTGGCAATGGGGGATTATGACCGTGCTCATGGGCGTGGCAAGCACTTCAGACTGGTGGACGCGCCTGTTAGGCTTGGGCGGTGAAGGTCAGCTCAGTTGTTCGGTCTATCTTGCCAGCTTTGTTGGGGCGGTGCTGGGCACCATTTACATCCCCATGCCGTTGGTTGGGACAATGGCGGGCGCGGCAGGGGCAGTGTGGGCGTGGGTGTATTTTCAGTCGCGCTCCCTCGATGATGGCTATCGGGCGGCGCGTGGGATTTTCGTGGCGTGGTTAGGCTCGTTTGCGGTGGAGTTCTTGGTCAGCGTGAGCATTGCGCTATGGTTCATCCGCATCATGCTGGGCGTGTGGGGTTGGTTGTAACAGGCGTGCCACGCTTGCCCCTGCCAAGCACCACCAAAATAACACGGTGGGGAAGAGGTAGCGCGGTAATGCCAACAACACGAAGTGCACCAAGTTCACATACACGATGAACCCCAACAACGGCAAGACCACCTGCCAGCGTTTTCGCCCAAACCACAACCCCAACACACCCAAGCCCATCCCGCTGAATTGCACGATGTAGATGGCTAACTTAGGGGCGAAACCGTCCGTCGTGAGGACGCGCCCCCATCCGTTGAGGGTGTGCCCTGTTTGCCACCACAGACGGAACGCGCCCCACACGCTGTCACCCGGAAACGTCACCGTGCCGAAAGGTTGTAGCGTGGCGCGGGCAAGATCGCGCGTGCGGTGTTGTAGGTAGTCAAGCGGACTTTGGCGAATGATGGCGGTTGCGCTGTCGGTGTAGTTTGCGCTGGTTACGCCCTCTTCGGTTGCCCCCACCACTTCGTCGGTGTGTTCGGGACCTTGCCAACCCCCCTGCTGTGCCCCCAAGAAGAAGAACGCCGGCAAGCCCTTCGCCCCAATCACCCACTCCTCCCAGCGCACACGATAGTACACCGTCCACGAGGATGCCACCAGCGTGTACACCACCAACAATAGGAGCATGCCCCGCAGCGTGAGCGCGGTTGGTTTGCGCCCCATCCGCCACACGATGAGCGCGTGCAACGCCAGTCCCAGCGGAAACAATACCACCACCGCACGGGTGAGCGTCGCCAAGCCGAACCACACCCCCACCAGCGCGAAGTGCCAAATCGGCTTCGCCTTGTGCGCGGCGGTCAGGTGCAGATAGTGCGCCATCCCCAAACTGAGCAGGAACAAGTAGAGCGTCTCGGTCATGATTTGCGCGGCAAGCACGATGTGCGCGACCGAACAGGCTAAGATGGCGGATACCACCCACCCCGCCTGCTTTTGACCGCTCACCAAGCGCGTCATGCTATACACCCCGTACACCGTCGCCGTGCTCAACACCGCTTGTAACGCCCGTAGCACGCGCACCGTCGCAACGGAGGGAACGCCCGGCACCGAGATCACATCGGGACCGCCCCCTTCTGCCGCCTCGATCCGCACCACTTCATCGCTGGTGGGTTGGAAGAGCCAGCGGATGCCCCCCACCAGCAACACATACAGCGGGGCGGTTGAAAGGGGCTCCATTTGCACATCCACCACCTGCCGAAAGCCAAACTCCAGATACCACCATTCATCCCCACCGCTCCCAGCGCGGTCATACGGTTGGAGCGGGTCTTGCCCCATGCCATAGCCCAAGCGCAGCATGAACGCCACCGCCAGAATGAGGGTGATCGGTTGTTTGAGCGCGTGACGTAAGGGCATGGTCAATCCTTGTTGGTTGAGTTTGGTGCGCAAGTGTAGAAATGAATTGGACGAAGCGCAATGATAAGCTACAAGTTGGTCGGCTTCATCATCACCGTGAGGATGGGCACGGGGGCGGGGGCGCATGGTTGCAGGTGACTAAGATTTGCCCTATACTCAACCTATCGTAAAGCGTGATGAGCGACGCGAGGGACAACATGAACAAACTAGGACGCATATTGGTCGTTTTAGGTGGAATCGGATTACTGTTGGTGAGTTTTGCGTCAGCGACGACGGGGATCAGGCAACAAAACAGGGCGACGGTCAGTCCAATAGAAAGCACAAGGCAACAACAGACGATAGATGCGGTCGTGAGAGAGATATTGGGTGGAACAGCAACCGCAATCACGCCGCAAGAGGAGTCGGTAGAGTCTGCTGTGCGCGAACTTTTGGCACTGACGGAAGTCGCCAATGAGCGAATTGCAGCGACCCAGACGGTACAAGCCGCCTTAAATGTTGCAGTCACGGCAACGGGGAGTTTTGAATCGACGGTGAACGCGGAACTGGCACAAGTCGTGAGGGCAACCGCGATATTTGAATCGATGGAAACAGCCCAAGCTGTTGAAGCAACC
>CAIRDJ010000250.1 GCA_903877335.1 uncultured Chloroflexota bacterium
GAGGGTGCCGTTTGGATAGGCAAAAGCGTAAACAGATTGCTTAGTGTTTTGTTCGATGATGGCTTTGCTTTGGGCAATCTCGGCGCGTGCTTCTTCGTCAGAAACCCGCGCAATGATGGGGTGGGTGACGGTGTGCGCTTGGCAACTGATGCCCTGCTCAACGACTTCGTTCACCTGTTCCCAATTCATGAACAAGGGTGCCTTCTCAACGCTTTCTACCTCCAAGGCAGTTTGCAATTGATCGAGCGCGGTTTCTAAATCAGCGCGGGGCATTGCCTTCAACTTGGGCAAGAATTGATTCACCAAGAGATTGCGCTCTGCTTCTGATGCCCACTCTTGATAACCCAATAGGGGAAGCGTGGCTTCGGTGCGTTCCGTGCGCTTAAACAACCGCGCCAAACGATCCCACCAGAACGGGGCAGTCGGTCGATCCATGCGACTGGTTGCCAAAAAAATCACGCCTGGAAAACCGAATTGCTTGAGGATAGGGGCGGCGTTTTCGTAGTTATCGAGATAGCCATCATCAAAGGTAATCAAAAGGGGATGGGCAGGAAGGGGTGCATCCTCAAAGACGGTGCGGTTCAAGTCATCCAATGAAATCACATTGTATTGCGCCTCGACGAATTTCATTTGAGCCGTGAACGCTTCTGGCGTAGCAGTCACCACCGGAACGAGGTCTTCAAACTGGGGGGCACGATACGCTACTACGCGGTGATAGCACAAGACCGTCATCATATCTGAACCGTTAAGGCGTTGGAGCAGGCGATCTGCCCCCAGTTGTGTCATGATTGCAGTGGCTCGTTCACGCGCGGACGGCATAAATCACTCCTCCATTTTGTCAATGTTTCGTCACAATTAATGCGTCCACGAAGGAGTTTCATCGACTGCTACTATGGGTGCTCGGTCAACAGACGGTAGACGGTTGCTGTCAGCAAGTTGATGCGCTCGAACAAGACGGGTAAGTAGATTTTCTCTTGTAGCGTGTGAATATCTTCTGAAGGTGCACCCATCCCACAAATGCAGGGAATACCACTCGCCGAAAAATGATTCACGTCTGATCCACCCCCACGCACAATTGCTACCACTGGTTGCCTCAAGCGAATCGCTTCGTCGAGGACAATGTTGACCAACTTCCAATTTTCTGCGCGATCTTCCATCGGCGGAAGGTGGGTGGTGATGGTATAGCTGCAACGATCTTGTAGCTCCCCTTGAATGAGGTGGGGGCGTTCTAAGATGTCAAGAATCTGTTGCATTGTTTGATTCGCACCCTCGTGAGTCATGGTCCTAAAACTCACGTTTGCTGTTGCGCTCCCTGGTACGGTGTTAGGGCTAGTTCCACCACTTACTAATCCGACATTGACGGCGATATGATGCTCCCAGTCGTTGAGTTTGTGTAGCTCAACGATACGGCGGGCAAGTGCTTCAATCGCGTTTAACCCTAGATGGGGATGCCCGGAATGGGCAGAAACTCCCTGCACTGTGAAGTCAATCGCGCTATAGCCACGCCGTTGATAGACCACGCCCAAATTCACGGTGGGGGTTAGCGGACCTTGTGGAAAGCCCGGCTCTAACCCAATTCCATAGTTTGCTTGGTGGGCGGTGGGTTCTGCTAGCCAATCACATAAACTGGGTGAACCTTGCTCTTCATCTGCGGACACCACCATGCACAGGTCAAAGTCGGTCAACATTTGGGAGATCGCCTTCATGGCCCATAGCCCCATCACCAATCCACCTTTGATGTCCCCCACGCCAGCTCCGCTTACGAAACCGTCGCCATGTGGGGTATAGTGGTCAAAGTCAAGTTCGGGGGCATGAACCGTGTCCATGTGGCTAATCAGCATCACGCGCGGGCCTTTGTGGTTTCCACTGTGAATGAGACGGTGCTTTTGGTTAATGCGTTCGCTTGTAAAGCCAAGATGCTTCACCAGGCTTTCTAGGTACAGCATCCCTTGTTCAACACGCTCTGGAGATTGGGTGTAAGTGTTGATGTGTACTAAGTCGCGCAGGGCGGTTTCAATTGCTGGCATCTCCGCTTCAATCCATCCAGAGAGCGATTCCAGCGTCAGTTGTGGCATAGCAAAGTCCTTCAAAACAAACAATTTAATGTGTTCATAATGCGAGCGCTATTGTATTGATAATTTAGCACCGGTCAAATGGTGGGTGTTAGGCGGAACGCGATTAAATTGTTGCTTCTAATCCGTTAAAATACAACCAATGGTCGTCATAATATCGAAACTCGCTTCGTTCCGTCATGACCGTTTCATTGTGCTTCGCGTCGCGTAACCCCGCTTCAAACGTGACAAAGGCTACCTCACCGCCCCGCTCATACTCAACGTCCTCAACAATTAAAGACTCAAATTGGTTATCGTGGCAGAAGTTATATATCTCACGCTCCCATTGTGTCAGATTGGGGTTAAAAAACGGACTGTTTGGGTGAGTGGTCTTAATTATGTATGCCACACCCTCCAGTACATACGCGGAATAGCGTGCCCGCAAGAGCTGAAGAGGGGACGGGTTGCGCCGCTCATCATGAAATGGTTGACAACAATTGCCATACTTTTTGCCACTGTGGCATGGGCATTTTTCATGATGAGGTAAATTAAACGTGAACATCAACATGGTGATTGCTCCCTAACTTTTGGAGAAAAACTCATTCCATTATATCACCTTTTTCGGTGCTGACGAACCCGCGTTTTGTCAAAGACTTAACAGGGTAGTTGAGTGAGTTCATATTCCACCACGTTTGCGAGAATGTCGTTTAGCGTGTAGCGCGGTTGCCAAGCCGTCAGTTGGTGGATGCGCTCGATGTTGGGTACGCGCCGTTGCATATCCTCAAACCCGCGTATGAATACTTCGTCGTATGGAACACACACAATTTGAGAAGCACTATCGGTTACATCACGTACACGTTTAGCAAGTTCAAGGATGCTCACTTCTTGAGTGGAGCCAATATTGAAAACTTTGCCCACTGCTTGGGAATGTTCGGATAAACTCACAAGCGCGTTCACAACATCGCGCACATCACAAAAGCAACGGGTTTGGCTTCCGTCCCCATGCACAATCAAATCCTGATGGCGCAACGCTTGACGGACAAAGCTGGGAATCACCATGCCATATTGCCCAGACTGACGCGCCCCAACCGTGTTGAACAACCGAAACAAGGTGACATCCAAGTTATATTCTTGGTGATATGCCAAGCCTAAAAATTCATCCACCATTTTACTTGCGGCGTATCCCCAACGACTGATGCTGGTTGCGCCAATTAAAACATCATCCTCTTCTGAAAAAGGGTATTTGTGCCCTTTACCATACACCTCTGATGTGCTGGCGATCAACACTTTACAACCATATCTCAAAGCAGACTTCAGGACAGATTCCGTCCCCATGATGTTGGTTTGGATGGTATGCACCGGCTGTTCAATCACCAAGCGCACCCCAACCGCCGCCGCCAAGTGGAAGATCACGTCCGATTGCGAAGTCAAGCGATCCATAACAATATCATCGGTGATGGTCGCCCGTGCGAAATGGAAGTTCGGGTGGGGGAGTAATTTCTGAATATTCTCCAGGCGACCTGTCGAGAGGTTATCAATGACCAACACGCGATCGCCCTGTGCCAACAAGGATTCCGCCAAGTAGGAACCAACAAAGCCTGCTCCGCCGGTGATGAGGTAAGTTCGGGGCATCGTGCCCTCCGATTGACTGGATTACATAAGGCCTTATTTAACCAGCAAATCCTCAATATGGCAACGAACTAACTGGCAGATACCCACACATTCCAGTATTCACGCATCCGTTCCA
>CAIRDJ010000251.1 GCA_903877335.1 uncultured Chloroflexota bacterium
CAAGCCATACGTAAAACGCTCTAGCCAGTGTGGGGCAGGGTGTGCCTCGCCATACCAACGCTGATAGACCTCTGGCGAACGCAAGCGAAAGTCCGCGCTCAGGTCAATGATCTTAGGCGCGATCTGGGCATAGCGTTCAATCTGTGTTGCCGCTGTCCCGTGCGGTACAGCAAGGAATAACACGTCACAAGGCTCTAGCGCATCGGGGTGTGAGAACTGTAACTCGCTGATCCCACGCATGTTCGGGTGGATGGTGTGCACATACTTGCCCACCTCGCTTCGACTGGTGATTTGCCCCACCTCAACATGGGGGTGCGTATGGAGCAGGCGCAAGAGTTCGCCCCCTGTGTAGCCCGTTCCTCCAATGATGCTGGCACGAAGGGTCATGAGCGCATTCCTTTGGCAAAGTTCAACGCAAAGCCGACCACTTCAGCGGCAATATCCACCCCAGTTGGCGCAGAACTATTCTTGAACTCCATCGTATGGTTGACCTCGTTGATGAGGAATCCGCGTTCGGGGTCTTCCAAGACATCAATGGCTAAGATTCCCCCACCCACTGCATGCGCGGCTTTCACGCAAATCTCGTCTAGTTGAGGCGTGACGGGGCAATTGGAGGACTTGCCCCCTCGCGCGGTGTTGGTGATCCAATGCTCACTGTTGCGGTAGATGGCGCAAATGGTGCGATCTCCTAATACAAAAGCGCGGATGTCGCGTTGAGGTTTGTTGACATATTCCTGAGCGTAGTAAACATGGTAGTGATAATCTCCCAGCGTTTGGCGATGCTCAATGATGCTTTCTGCCGTTTCGGCATCGTTCACCCGCGCCAGCAACCGCCCCCACGACCCCGTGACCGGCTTCAACACAGCAGGATAACCCAGCGTTTCCAGTGAGGCGAGCGCACTTTCGGGCGTGAACGCCACCCGTGCGTTGGGTTGGGGCACGTTGGCTTGCGCCAGCATCAAGGTGGTGGTGAGCTTGTCCCCACAGATGTGCGCGGTTTGATAGCTATTCAAAGTGGGGACTCCCCATTCGTTCAACAGCATGAGCGTATATAACCCGCGGGAGGTGCTAACGGCACGCTCAAGCACCAGGTCATAATCCGACCACGCCTTCCCACTGGGGGAGGGTTGCTGTGCGCCTTGAGCAAGATCAAAATCAAGGCTACGATCCAAAATCACATCGGGTTCAATCCCCTGTGCTTGAAACGCCTCAAGCAAGAGTTTCTCTTCAGCGCGAATGTGGGTGACAAGTACCGCTACCCGCATGGTTATTCGCCCCAGTCTTCTTCAACTTCGGGGGCATAATCCACCTGGGCGGGGTTCAAGGCAACAACTTCTAACTCCGTCCCACAATCCTTACAACTGATCAACTCGTTGAGCACCGTGCCTGCAGGCAGGGTAAGGGTGGCGGCGCATTCTGGGCATTCTGCGGTATGTACGGGCATGTTCTGTGCTTCCTCTTTTGGTAAGGATGAATGAAAATAAAAAATCCGCTCGTCTGAGCGGATTCCAGTTCATTCTGCATTGTTGATTTCAAACAGCAAGAAACAGCCCAGACTGGTTGTGTGGGTTAGGGCTTCTTATCCTTCTTGCTGACGAAAATCATAGACATGTTGGCATTCCCTATTGCACTGCGGACTACAGCAAGAGGTTACGGGTTGAGCGTCATTTGGGCAATAGTGGATCATGTCACAAAATAAACCGTTCAGCATTGTATAAATCACACGAGTGCTTGCGCACAGCGAATGGTTGCGATTGTGATCTTGACGCTTCCTCAAACAATCCGTATACTACTCGTCTTATTGCCCCCTTCCCTGCGAAGCGAGCGTCATTTGTGTCTATCTTAGAATCTGTATAGGAGCCAGTCGTGGGACCTCTCCCTAAACGTAAACTGTCCAAAAGCCGACGTGACCGTCGCCGCGCTCACGACAGCCTGACCCTCAATCACATTATCCAATGTGAGGGTTGCGGCGATTATCATGTCGTACATCGCGTTTGCCCCAACTGCGGTACGTATCGCGGTCAAACCGTTATGGAAGTTGCAAAAGACAACTAATTGAACATAACGATCCCCTGCATCGGGTGTTGTATGGTTCAAAAGAGGTCGTTCTTGATTCAGCGACCTTTTTTGTTCTATATCGCCTACCACACCAACGGGATAGAAACATGAACTGGAAGACAACCGCCTTCATTTTCCCCGGTCAAGGCTCACAAGCGATAGGGATGGGGCAATCTATTGCCGTTGCTTTTCCTATTGCACGCCAAACCTTTGACCAAGCTAATGAAATTCTAGGACTAAACTTCGCTGACCTCCTCTTTCAGGGTTCACCACAGGAACTCAACGATACTTACAACACACAACCTGCTCTGTTCGTCACCAGCATAGCCACTTTACGCGCCCTTCAGGAACGCCTTCCTGATGCTTCGCCCAGTTTTACGGCGGGGCATAGCCTAGGGGAATACACCGCCTTGGTGGCATCGGGAGCGATTTCATTTGAGGTTGGCTTGCGCCTAGTGCGTGAACGCGCTCGCTTGATGCGTGAAGCAGGTGCGGCACATCCAGGTGCAATGGGCGTATTCTTGGGGATTGAAGTAGACCTAGCGCGTCAGGTCTGTGAGGATGCCAGCAACCAAACAGGCGAGCCATTGGTCATCGCCAATGATAACTGTCCGGGTCAAATCGTCATTTCTGGGGGAGCGCGTGCTGTTGAGGTTGCCATTGAACACAGCAAGCAGGTTGGCGCAAAACGCTCACAACGCCTCGCTTTGAGCGTTGCTGCTCATTCTCCCCTGATGGCAAGTGCGGCGGAACAATTCAACCAGCTTTTGCAAACCGCCCCCTTTCAAACCCCTGCCTTCGCTGTCTATGGAAACGTCACAGCGGAACCGCTCACCACTCCCCATAGCATTATTGAGGAGCTTTCGCAACAGATGTTAGCACCCGTCCGCTGGCGCGAATCCATCCACCACATGATCCGCGATGGCGCGCAAACTTTTGTGGAGATTGGCAATGGGGAGGTGCTCTCTGGCTTGGTCAAGCGAATTGACAACGCGGTCACGCGGGTGGTGGTTCAATCTGCCGAAACCCTCGAGGCGTTTGCTGAGTAATCCACAAGACTTTAGCCAAAATGTTGCACGATTAGCAACTTTTTTTTATAGTTAGTTGATGTGGAAACAACTTTTCCATCACGTTATGCTATGTTCAGATGACTCAATTCAATTTTGGAGGTTTTTGCATGAAGCGATTTTTGGTGCTTTTGATGGTGTGCGTTCTTGCCTTTGGTGGCGCAGCACTGGCGCAAGATACATTACCCGACCTAGAAGGGCGTGAGATTACGGTAGCAGTAGAAAACGCATACCTACCCTTCAACTACATTGATCCGGCAACCGGAGAAGGAATCGGTTGGGACTATGACGCGATCGATGAGATATGTGCACGGTTGAACTGTGTGCCGGTCTACACGGAAGCGGCGTGGGACGGGATGATTATCGCAGTATCCGAAGGGCAATACGACATGGCGGCGGACGGGATTACGATCACGGCAGAACGCGATGAAGTGGTAGATTTCTCGGATGGGTACATTCAATTGGCACAAGTGTTGTTGGTGCGTGCGGACGAAGAACGCTACGCGACGATAGCGGACTTTGTAGCGGATGAATCAGCTTTGATTGGGACGCAACCTGCGACGACCAACTACGACACGGCAGTAAGTTTGGTTGGGGACGCACGGATTCAAGGGTTTGAAACCTTCGGCGTGGCGGTTCAAGCGTTGATAGCAGGGGATGTAGACGCGGTAGCAATGGACAGCGTTGCTTCAATGGGCTACATCGGTGCAAACGAGGGCGTGGTGAAGGTGATCGACGAGAGCATCACCTCTGAAGAACTTGGCTTCATTTTCCCCAACGGGTCTGAATTGGTTGAACCGATCAACGCTGCTTTAGCAAGCATGGAAGCAGACGGCACGTTGGATGAACTCTTCATCAAGTGGTTCGTTGAGTTTGATGCCAGTCAGTTTGAATAGTTGAAATGGCGAGGGGCACGGGACGATTCCCCGTGCCCCTCTTCGTGCTAGGTTTAGATGAGGGAGTGTAAGCCCTCAAAGAGGCGATCAATTGCTTTTTGCGTGCGTTCTGGGGGCAACGCATATGAGAAGCGAAGCCAGTTCTTGCCCGCGTCCGAGAAGTAAACGCCTGGCACAAACACCACCCCGAAGTTACTGCCGGTGTACTCTAAGAGTGAATGGGTGCTATCGGTGAAATTCCCCGCCTGAACATATTTCTCCACATCAATGAAAGCATAGTAGCCATCACCAATCACAAAAGGCTCGCCATATTGGGTGAGCGCGTTTCTTAGCACTTGACGGCTCTCACGAATTGGCTCAATGATGGGGGCTGCTGCGGTCGCAAAATCCCCCTCATAGGCAGCGATCGCCACGGCTTGCGCAAAGAAACTGGGCAATACCCCGTGTGAGGCTTGGCTGGTGATATGGTCCACAATATCTTTCCCTGCCAACAGGTGACAACTACGAATGTTAGAACCGCCCAAACTCTTGGTGATGCCATCCAAGAAGATCAGACGCTCGCGGTCTTCCTTTGAGAAGGCTTGCAAAACAACATTGATGTCGTTGTGACCGCCGTCGGTCACCCAATGATACATCCAATCAAAGATGACATACTTGTAATCGTTACGGAGCGCGGCATGCGCCAATTCAATTTGATCGCTCAAAGGTAAGGTGTAGCCAGTGGGATTATCGGGGGAGGTAATGACCAAGCCGGCGATATTGCGCCCATGTGCCTTAGCAAAGCGGGCACATTCTGCAATGCTGTCGGGGGTATATCGCCAACCTTCGCTGGGTTGACCGGGTGCGCGTAGAACATTCAACCCCACGCTGTAAGGTCCCCAATTGTAGCTGATCCACGGCACGCGCGAAACAACCAATAAATCCCCAATGTTGCCGTGACCGCGAAAGATCATGGCGTTGTATGCCTTGTTGAGGGCATCCCGTCCGCCTTGTGTAAAGACGATGTTTTGAGCATTCCAACCCGATTCAGGTTGCAACTTCCAATAGTTCTCTGCCGTCACCTTGCGGAAGAGGGGGGTGCCCCACGGCTTATCGTAGCTTGTGCCTTGTTTCAACTGTAACTCAAACGCACGCTCCATGATGGGGCGCGGTACGCCGGGTAAGCTGGCACCCCCGTCTCCTTGCGAAGCATCATACGTGGGGGCATCGCTTCCTGCTTTGCTTTTGTATTCGTCCAAGGCGGATTTGATGATGAACATCCGTGATTCCGGGATGGACATGGTGTGTTTGGGGTAATCATGCAACGGGATGCGAAATTCTTCAGGATGTACAAATTCGGGCGTATCTAAACTAACCATTGTATAGCTTCTCTCCTCAACATAAAAAAACACCCCGTAGGGGTGTTCTTAGACAAAACAAAATCTACTGCCCCAAATTACCGTAGCAAGCTCCCATTATTATTGGTAGTGGTGTCGGTGATGGCGGTGCAATAGTCGGGCAACATCGGTAGGATTCCTAAACGAAAATTCTTCTCTATTGTTTCTGTTTACTGAATAAATGTCAAGTCAGCAGACAGTCTACAAAGAACCTAGCCTGAGTTGTGCAGGATGCAAAAAGGGGGTACGTTGTACCCCCCTGAGTGGTTGTAATGGGAAAGTCCCAATACGTTATTTGATTTCGTAAATGGTGGTTGTGCCGGATACTTCGTTAGAGACGATCAAGAGAGGCATGCCGTTAGGACTCTTTTCAGCGGAGATGAACTTCAAGCCTTCGGGTCCAATATCACCAGCGGTGCCAGCTTCAACGCTGCCTTCGGGGGTGATGTTGTTGGCGTAGCTTTGGAAGACGGGAGCGGTTGGGTCGGTTACGTCGTAAACCATCACGCCACCGGTGCGTTCCAAACAAATGAAGGCATAGAACTTGCCGTTGATTTCACCAACGACCACGCCTTCGGGTTCTGCGCCCTTGTCGTCGGAGCGAGCATCAAAGGATTCGTTGCTACCGTCGGAGTTGAAGGAAGCGGGAACCAGTTCTGCGGTGATGGTTTCAAACGCATTTGCGCTGTCGAAAACAACTTCACCTGCGGTGTTCCAAATGGTGAAGGAGCGTGCGCCGAAGCCGTAAATCACATCATGATCTCCGTCCGCGTCGGTATCGCCCATCGTGGTGGTGGTCTTCAAACGCCCGAGTTGATCTTCAGCTTGAAGTTCAGCAGCATTGGGGAACACGGTTGCATCTAGTACCAAGTCTGCAACGCGGGCTTCTTCGCTGTAACCATCATAATCGCGGGCATCCCCTTCGTTGGCGGTGATGAGGTAGGTTTCGCCGTTCACTTCGTAAGCGGCGATTGCATCAGGAAGATACAAGGACATCACGGGCCAAGTTTGAAGGTTGATGGCGCCATCTTTGTCAGAAGCGTCAATCGCGTTTGCTTCGAGGCTATAGTCTTTTGCGCCCAAATCAAGCACATCTACGACGACACCTTGAGCAAGGTCAACCACAGCAAGCGCGTTGTTCTCTTGAAGGGTGACGTAAGCGGTCATGGAATCGGCAGAAACGGCTACGTATTCGGGTTCAACATCTTGTGCGAAGGTCGCGTTAGGTCCGTAAACACGAATGCCTTCAGCATCAACCCCTTCAAAAGAAACTTGGGTTGCGGTGAAAGTTGCTACGTCAACAATGGTGACAGACCCAACAGGATCAACGGTGTAATCATCGCTGGGTTCGCCTTCGTTTGCAGAAACCACTTTGCTGCCATCTGGGGTGAACGTGACCATATCGGGCAACACGCCAGCTTCTACGCTGTTGACCAATTCACCCTCAAGGTTGAGGAAGACAATCGCACCTGCAGCGTCAACTGCTTCAGAGGCAACGGCAACCGCGATCAATTCACCGTGGATGGTGACGCTGTTGGCAGTCCCGCCGAAGTCATTCAAACTGACTGACTTGTAGAGGGTGGGGGTAGTGGGGTCGGTAATGTCAATCAAGTCAAGGCTATTGGATTGTGCGTTGACTACTGCTAAACGCTTGTTCATTTCATCGTAAGCGTTGATTTCTGCAGCACCTTCATAGATCAAGCCGGTGGCATACGTGCCGATGGGGGTGAGGGTGAGGCTATCTTGGGCAAAAATAGCAGAAGCATTGAGGCACAATACAACAAGTCCTACTAGCAAGGCAAAACGTTTCATGGATGAAGCTCCTAAGTTAGGGTTTTCGATAGCTTCATTGTGGGAAAGTCGCATTAAGGAATTGTTGTGAATGTGCAAACTAGAAGTTAACGGTATGTTTAATTTAGTGGTAACTTGAACCTGCTCATGGTCGAATATCTTTTCGATACACTCTTTACACCCCCCAAATTTCTTCAATAATTGGCTTGTTTAATTTTGTTTCACGCACACCGGAAAGTAGGTTTTGAAGCTGCGATATGCACAAGACATGGAACAATCAACCTTTTGAATCCAACCCCGCTCTTGCCTCCACCCTTGATGCAAGTTGGTATCTTGATCCTGAAGTTTATCAACTTGAACTAGAACGTATCTTTGCCCGTACTTGGCAACCCATCACCAAAATAGCGAAGTTGAACCAACCCGGCGATTATGTCACGGGGATGGTTGCCGGCGAGCCTGTCGTGGTACTGCGCGATGATGCTAACCGCTTGCGTGCTTTCTATAATGTGTGCCCTCACCGTGCTGGCTCAATAGCGCGTGGGGCAGGAAGCCGTAAGAGCTTGCAGTGTGCTTATCATGGTTGGACGTTTGACCTTAATGGTTGTTTGATGAACACCCCCTACTTCTTTGAGGTGGAGGATTTTGATCCCGAGCGGTATAACCTGCGCGAGGTTCGTTTAGATACGTGGGGTCCTTACGTTTTCGTCAACCTAGATGATAACGCGAAGCCACTTGCGGAATGGTGGGGGAGCGATTTTGATCGCATTCGTGGGATTGATTGGTCACAGTGGCGTTTGGTAGATGAACGCGAATATGTGATTGATGTCAACTGGAAAGTGTACTTAGACAACTATGCCGAAGGGTATCATGTCGCAACCGCGCATCCCGGCTTGGCACGCGAGATGAGCCTGGATAACCTGTACGTGGATTGTCACCCCTTCTACTCCACACAACGCGCGGTGATTAAACCGCCGTTCATCGGCAACCCCAACAACCGTCGCTATACCAACCCCAAAGAGGGGGATCAAATCTGTTATCATGTTCTGTTCCCCAACTTCATGATTGATGATTATCCTGACAATCTGTCCACCAATGTGGTCGTGCCGTTGGGCTTGGATAAAATTCTCCTCAAGTTTGATTGGTGGTTCCCGCTTGATATGGGGCAAGAGTCTATGGAGAGCATGATCCAATTCGCGGATGATGTGCAATACGAAGACATTGCCATCTGTGATGAAGTTCAAGTGAACCTAAAGTCACGCGCTTATCAAACCGGGCGTTTCTCTGGTCGCTATGAAAACGGCGTGCACCACTTCCAAGCGTTGGTGCATCGTTTTGTCAACAGCGCAGACACAACCCCTAACGGTTTTGGCATCGAATAACCTCTACGCTTTGAGCGGTTTCGCCATGCCTCGCTCATAGTAGCAGGGTGGCGAAACGCCTTCACCACAATTGGCAAAAAGTGGGTTGATAGGGTATAATATTCTGTTCTTTGCTCAACGTTTTCAGTCTGTGTGGTGGTCATGATCCAAGTTTCACAGCTCACTGCTGAACAAAAATCCATTGTTGAAAGCGTGCCAAACGGGATCAAATTCTTGCACGGCGCGTGTGGCACGGGCAAGACCACCGTCGGGGTGCGCCGTATGTTGCGCCTCCTCACTAAGGATAAAGTGTTCGCCCATGAAATCTTGGTGGTGGTGCCCCAAGCACCGCTGGGGCAGGTCTATCAAGACGCGCTACAGAGCGAGCAGCAAAAAGCGGGTGGGCGCGTGACGGTGGCAACTTGGGGGAGCATCACTCGAAAAGTGGTGGAGTTGTTTTTCCCGTTGGTGGTTACTTCTGCTGGATTTGCTCAACCCGATAAACGCCCAACCTTTCTGAGTTTAGAAACTGCGCTGTATTTCATGCAACAAGCAGTTGGGCAAGTGATCGCGGAGGAGGCTCTGTTTGATAGCATCACGCTCGCCCGTAACCGTTTGTATAGCCAACTCCTCGACAATCTCAACAAAGCCGCTCTGGTGGGGTTTCCACATACCGACTTGGCAACGCGCCTAAAGCGTGCCCATTTGAATCGAGAGGGTGCCCAAGCGCGGGTGTATGACGATGCTCAACGCTGTGTGGTTTTGTTCCGTGAACTCTGCCTTGCGCACAGTCTGATAGATTACTCGTTACAAGTAGAGTTGTTCTGGCAATTGTGGCAAATGCCCACTGTCCAAGATTATTTACAGGGCAAGTATCGCCACCTAATTTTAGACAACATCGAAGAGGAATCCCCGATAACGCATGATTGCTGGCTAGAATGGCTACCCAAAGCGGAATCCGCGCTTGTCATTATGGATGAGCAGGCGGGGTATCGTCGCTTTTTGGGGGCAGATCCACACAGTGCAGAACGCTTGAAGGAATTGGTGAAGCCACGCGATACACGCTTTTTGCCACCTGAACACTCCTTTACGAATCCTCCATCCTTGCAAGAACTTGGGGGATTGTTCGAGATCATTCATTATCCTAGCCGAGC
>CAIRDJ010000252.1 GCA_903877335.1 uncultured Chloroflexota bacterium
CCGTATGCCGCTTTCACGCGCCAATTGAGCGTGCGCGTGCAAATGGCGTAGCTCCCCGTGGATAGGCAAGAAGTATTCGGGACGGGTGAGGTTAATCATCATGCGCATGTCTTCGCGGTTGCCGTGCCCTGAAACGTGTACGGCTTCGAGGGGATCATAAATCACATCTGCCCCACGTCGGAACAAGTCATTGATACGACGGGAAACCATCTCTTCGTTGCCAGGGATGGTGTGGGCAGAGATGATGATGGTATCCCCTTTGGTTACTTCAATGCGATACCGCCCCGCCGCCATACGAGTTAACACGGAGGACGGCTCCCCTTGTGCCCCCGTTGCCATGACAATGACCTCATGCGGGGGCAACAGATCAATCTGGTTGAGGTCAACCAACATGCGATCGGGAATGTTCAACATCCCCAAGTCGCGCGCAATGTCCACGTTGCGGTTCATGCTGTGCCCAGCGATAGCCATCCTGCGCCCATAGCGTTGGGCAACATCGGCAACCTGTTGAATGCGCGAGATGAGCGAAGCGAAGGTTGCCACGATGATGCGCCCTTTCGCCTTGCGGAACACGCGGTCAAACGCCTCGCTGATGACCGACTCAGAGGGTGTCCACCCTTCGGTGGTGGCGTTGGTGCTGTCCGCCATGAGCAACTTCACCCCACGCCGACTGTATTCCGCAAGGCGGGCATAGTCCGGGGGCTTGTTGTCGATGGGGGTATTGTCAAACTTGTAATCCCCGGTGTGAACAATTAGCCCAAACGGGGTATTGATGGCAAAGCCCACACAGTCGGGGATGCTGTGGCACACATGGAAACTTTCCACCGTGAACGGACCCACCTCCAACAGATCGCCCGCCTCAAAAATGCGGATGGGGGCGGCGCTGACCATGTCCTTCTCGCGCAGTTTGACATCAATCAAGCCGGCGGTGAGGCGCGTGGCAAAGATCGGCACGTTCGGGAACGCCTCTAAAACGTGGCAGATCGCCCCGATGTGGTCTTCGTGCCCGTGCGTGTACAAGATGCCCTCAATGCGCAAGTCATCACGGCTTTGTAGATACGTAAAATCAGGGATGATGTAATCCACCCCAAACATGTCATTAGCAGGGAACATGATGCCGGTATCGACGATAATCGCGCGATTATCCATTTCAAACACGGTCATGTTCTTGCCAATTTCACCCAAGCCACCAAGTGGCAACACGCGAACTTTTTTCACCATAACAAATTTAACCCAACCCACCAACGGGTCAGGCTATTCCTCCCATCTTGTTACTTGCGTATACAATCCAGCAATAAAACGTCCAAGCGTTTAAGTATTTTTTTCACAGCGGGGGCGGGCAACCGTGCGCACCCACCCCGTGAAGCATGGTGGCGGTTAGGATGCCACCAAATAGCGTTCTCGCAAAGCGTTGTGCACGCGGTTGACCACGCGCAACACTTCGTTCGGTTGGAACTTGCCCATCACCCCACCCTCTTCGAGGAAGGCGTCCCGCAGGATTTGCCCCCAGTTGCCGGTGCTGCGCAGCTTGGGGTCCACCATGTATTGCTCAATCGTGTGTGCAACTCGTCCGCTTGCTGGCTCTAACATGCGGATGAAGCTCATGTAGACATCATCAATGTTGCGCGGGGAAATGCCCGGCACATCGAAGAGGGCTTTGTGCATGTAAACGCGCTTGCGATCATAGAACTCTGCGAGCGACATCTCTTCGCCGGTGGCGGTCTTGAGCGTCATGTCGGTGCAAAAACGGTCAGACTGTTCGTGCATATCCAAGTACATGGTATGGGGTAACGGACCCAACAGCGACCACATGGTCTTATCCTCGTACATCGGTTCAAGGTTCGTCCCGTGTTTACGGAAGTACAACTCCATGGCGGTATGGCTAAATTCAAAATCGGTCAACACGGCAGCAGTGCGCGCACTGCTGATATTGGCGGGCATGCCCGTGCTTTCCACCGTGCAAATGCGCTTGCTGTTGCGCAAGTCCGGGCGAACGCGCCCGATCGGGTTGTGCATGGCAGAAATGGGCGGGTTCATGTCGTAGTCAATCAACATCGCCCGCGCGGGAGCGTTCACAAAGCCAGAGTTCAACAATGCGGCGTAATGGTCCATTCCGTTCGGGCTAAGGTGGGGACTGGTGGGAATGTGAATGTAGTTGCCGGTGATGGTGGTATGGCGCAAGTATTCACGCAAGCATAACCGATCTGTATCGCAAACGCCATTGGCAAAGGGTCCGCCTTTCAAAACTGCGGCGTTGGCACTGGCAGACGCGCTGCGCAACATGGTGTAAAAGGCGAATAAGCCCAGTGCTTCGCTTCGTCCGGCAATGTCCAAGTGGATGTGACACCCCTGCAGGCGGAACATCTCGACATGGTGATAAGGGACGGGGCAATGATAGCGCGTGTGCGCCTCTGCCAAGCGTTTGGGATATTCGGGATACAGCGAGTTGACGTGCAACATGAGATCAACCGCAGTTTGCACTTTGGGGTCGTTGCTCATGGCAAAATCGGACTCAGTGGGGTAGGTGGGCAACAGCGCGGTAATCACCCCGCTGGATTCACTGCTGGCAACCAATGCCTGCAAAATGCCGTCCAACGACTGGCGCGTTTCAAGATAGCCAACGGAAGGGGCAACGTGGGTTTCCACTTGGTAGCGGCAGGCTTCGTGGTCAACATGGGGGGTAATCCCCAAGCGACGGGCGTTGGTTTGGTAGTGTTGTTCAAACGCGCGCATATCCTCATCGGTGGGACTGCTGCCGTCCGCGTGTAAAAGCCCTAGCTCAATCTCTGCGCCCAATGCGCGAAGGCGCGTGGTGGGGGTATCGGTCTCGGTCAGGTTGGTGTGGTTGATGGCAGGGTTCAGGTTGTAGGGGGTCATGGATTTCATGATTGCCTCCCCTTTGCGATACCGCGCACTGACGTAACTGCCCAGCACATAGGCATAGCCCTGCGCTTCTATGTACAAAATATTGGGGGACGCAAGCTCCGCCTGTGGAAAGTAGCTCTTCACAGATGCCCCAACAAACTCGCTAATCTGATCTAGCGGAAGGGTATCCGCCAAAGAAGCATCACCAGCGAGCTGGTTGACTATCTGATTGAATCGTAAACGATGGTCTTCTATAACACGCCAATTGATCGCTTCACCGAGTTGGACAAGTTCGTCATTACTCGGCAGTGGACTTTCTAACTCCATGACCTTAACCCTCGACACCAGTTAACAGGCAAACACCTCAATTGTTGACGATCTGGCAAGATTGGGCAAGTGTTCGCTGGCAATTCCGTGCAATTCAGTCTACTATTTGAGGGATGAACATCGATGATCCTATATAGCCCTCGCACTGAGGAGGCTTGTTTCATGACCCCTATTTGGCCCCTTCCTAAAATAGAAGTTAGTTCTTTGCGTCACGTAGAAGAAAAACGCCCCATCGCGCTCGTGACGGGCAAGCAATCGTGGGAATCCTGCAAGAATGATCTGCGGCTTCCGATTGTGGTTCAAGCAGAACCTCACACCGCCAGCTTGGCGTATCTGGACAGTCTCGCCAATTCTATCCCGCCCACGGTTGGGGCGATTTATGGTGTGGGTGGCGGCTTGGTGTGCGATGTTGCCAAGTACATCGGTTGGAAGAACCACCTCCCCGTCACCGTCATTCCAACCGCGCTCAGTGTGGACGGCTTTTTCACCGCGTTGGTGGCGGCGCGTCAAGGGGGCGTGGTGGAATACATCACGACTGGACCCGTTGAGCGGTTGATCTTCGATTGGGGCGTAATTGCGCGGGCACCCAAGCGCGTGCGCGGAGCGGCAATCCTTGAGCTGTTGACGATGGTGACGGGCTTGCTGGATTGGCGATATGCTGCCGACCACAACAAGAACACCTCCGACACGCGCTATCAAGCATGGGCGGCAAGCGTGGCAGCGGGCATCGCCAAACAGGCTTTCCAGATCGCTGCGGGCGTGGGAGAAGGCAAAGAGGACGCGCTGCGCAACCTGATGGACTTGGTGGCACTCGAAGTTCAACTCACCAACCAGCTCGGTCACAACCGCCCCCAAGAAGGGAGCGAGC
>CAIRDJ010000253.1 GCA_903877335.1 uncultured Chloroflexota bacterium
GAAAGAGAAGCCATCGAGATGAAAAGCCCAACCACCAAGAAACTGGAGCGACGAAGGGGTTCATTGGGGAACAGGTGCGGGAGGAACTGCCGAAGCAGTCCCATCCCCAACCACATCATCGGAATGGCAAGCCCAAAGCGCAAGATGAATAACTCAAGCGGTTGAATCTCGCTGAAGCGATAAATATAGTTGATCCAGATCGGCATGGCGGCATAACCCAATGCCGAAAGCAAAATGTAGAACAACCCTTCCAGGGTATTACGGCGCATTAGGTTGTACTAGAAGCGGGTGTTGGCGTTTTGCGTAGCCACTGCAAGGGGAACTCTTGCACCACCACGCTCAAGAAAATCAAGATTGCGCCCAATTGTTGCCACACCACCAACTGCTCCTTCAAGATGAGAAACGCGAGGATGAGGGCAATCACCGGCTCTAAGGTCGAGATAATTGACGCGCGACTGGTGCCCAAGCGCATCATGCCCATCATGAAGGCGAACGCAGGCAACACCGTATTGAATGAGGCTAACTCCGCCAACAGCAAGAACGTTTTCCAGTCACTAGGGGGAACCATCTTGCCCATCAGGGTCAAGGGGATCAAGATCACGCCATAGCCTGTGATGATCCACGCCGTCACGCGGGCGGTGGTGGGGTACCCATCCAAGACACGATGCGTCACAATGACGTGCACCGCGAACAAAATTGCTCCTGCAATCGTCAAGCTAATCCCTAGCGGGAAATTAATCGCAACACTATTTGATGAATCCCCGCTGAGAGCGAACAGGGTTAAGCCTAAGGCGGTCATGCCGAAAGCCATCCAACCGCGCCCAGAAACACGATTGCCGAGCAGGCTATTGAACAAGAACACGAAGGCGGGATACGTGTAACAAGCAATCGTGAATTGGCTTGCCGTCAAATAAGATAAGCCCATCCAACCTAACAGGATACTTCCGCCGTTGAGTGCGCCGCAGAAAAGAAGAAGAGCGCGGTTAGGAAGGCTACGGTGCTTAACCAGACGCGCCAACCCCAAATGATGCCATACCATGACAACGATCCACATCAACGGGATGGCAATCACGAATCGCCAACCGACAATGGTGTAGGGGTGGGGTGGGTTCTCACCTAAGTAAATGGCTCGCCCAACAATGGGTAAACTGGCATAGCCTAACACGCTAAATATCATGAAAAGTAGCCCGTTGCGGGTTTCTTTCGTCATTCGCTGCATCTCTCCACAAGGTTTGATTAGGAACTTGCAACCCATGATGATACTGGACTGCAACCCAAAATAGTAGTTAGGCTTTGTTGAGGGGGTGTTAAAGGATCAATAAGCGAAGGTCATCCGTGCAGAAACACGGGAAGGTGCTTGACCTTCCCGCGTGAGGAATTAGAAACCGAGTAGCGGAATTAACGCTGGAATCATTGGGAAGAGGTTGGTTGCCAAAGTTGGGAAAACTCCCATGACCAACACCCCAACAGCAGAGAGGTACACCGCACTCATCAAGTAAGGGGTTGCCCCTTCGGCGGGATCGCCCGGTTGATCGTCGCGCAAGAACATATTGATGACCACGCGCATGTAATAGAACGCGCTCGCCACGCTGGTGAGTACCCCCACAATAGCCAGCGGGTAAAGCTCAGCTTGAACCGCTGCACTGAAGACGAAGTATTTACCAATGAAGCCCCCCGTCAAGGGGATGCCAGTTAGGCTCAACATGAACCACGCCATCAACAACGCAAGTTGGGGTTGAGTGCGGTACAAGCCGACTAAATCGTTAAGATTTGTCCCTGTGCCGTCCACTTTCTCTATTGCAATTGACACCGCAAACGCGCCCAAATTGGTGAACATGTACGCCATCAAATACATCGAAACCGCGTTCAAGGTGGATTCCGCGTTGACGCTAGACCCGGCAGCAGCGATTGCCATCAAGATGTAGCCCGCATGTGCGATGGAAGAATACGCTAACATCCGCTTGATATTGGTTTGGGAAAGCGCAACAAAATTACCCAAGACCATGGTCAAGCCGGCGATCAAGCTAATCCCTAGTTGCCAAGCAGCGGTTTGCGCACCACCAACCACCAACACAGGCAACGCAGAAGCCATCACCCGTGCCAATGCTGCGAATCCCCCCACCTTCGCAACCACGCTCATATAGGCGGTCACATTAGTGGGTGCGCCCTCGTAAACGTCGGGTGTCCACATATGGAAGGGGAAAACCGCCACCTTAAAGCCCAAGCCCACCAGCAAGAGGGACGCGCCCATCAGCAACAACAACGGTGAAATGGCTTGCGTCGCTTCACCCTGTAACAGGATGCTGACCGCTTCAAAGATGCGGTTAAGGTTGGTTGAACCAGACCCGCCGTAAATCAAGGCGGAACCATAAACCAAGAATGCGCTGGCGAATGCCCCTAGGATGAAATACTTCATCCCGCTTTCTTCTGACCTAATCCCAACATGGTAGAGCGGGGAGCTGGGTTGAACATCACGAGTGGGATAACGGAACGCTGCCATAACATAGAGCGGAATGCTCAACAATTCCAACGCGATGAAGATCAGTACAAGATCATTCGCGCTCACCATGAACATGGCACCGCTGGCAGAAAACAAGACTAAGGAGTAGAACTCTCCTTTTTCCATCTTGGCACGCTTGAGGTAGTCCACACTCAATAAGATCGAAATGAACGCTGTCAGCAAAACGACCAGGTTCAAGAACGCAGTGGTGGTATCCGCCACAAACATCCCAAACATGGCTTCACCCGGGCGGTTGTAGATCAGAATATTCGCAACGAAAGCAAGGGCTAAAATACCGATAGCATACCACGCAGTGACGACTTTACGTTCTGCAGGCACCCACAAGTCCAACAGTAGCAACAAGCACATACCCACTGCTACGATGGTTGCCGGCAAGACGGCAACCAAATTTAATTCCGCTAGTGTTGGTAAAACAAACATGACCGAGCCACCTATTAACCTTCACTATCAACAACCGTTTGATCGGTTGCTGCTGTGCTTTCAGTTGCTTCTTGGGGAATCGCCAATTCAAGTTTCTCTTCCACCAACTGATTGACGCTGGCATCCATCGTGGCGAAGAACGGTGCAGGGCGCAACCCAATCAAGAAAATGGTGATTAATATTGGGATCATCACCGCAATTTCTTGCCACGTGAGCGGTTCATCCTTGAGGGCGATATTCTCTGGCTTATCAAGTTCGCCCAGATAAACTTTTTGGAACATCTGCAACATGTAGATCGCGGCAAGGATCACGCCCAGCGTTGCAAACAGGGTATAGGTTAGCCCCAATACACTACTGCCGAACGCGCCCAACAGAATGGTAAATTCACCGACGAAGCCATTCAAGCCGGGCAAGCCCATGCTGGAGAGCGTAACCACCAAACTGATCCCGCCATAGACAGGCATCGCCTTCCAAATGCCCCCAAACGCATCTAATGACTTGGTGTGACGACGTTCATACAACATCCCCACCAACAAGAAGAGACCGCCAGTGCTGATGCCGTGGTTAATCATTTGCAGCGTGCCCCCGCTGATGCCCGCTTGGTTAAGCGCAAAGATGCCCAACACCACGAAACCAAGATGGCTAATGGAAGAGTAAGCGACTAGCTTCTTCACGTCTGTTTGGGCATAGCTCACCCATGCACCATAGATGATGCCGATGACCGCCAAGACCGCAACAGCGGGAGCCATGAACACACTGGCTTCTGGGAAGAGTTGCAAGTTGAAGCGCACCATCCCATACGTTCCCATCTTGAGCAAGACCCCTGCCAAGATCACCGAGCCAGCGGTTGGCGCTTGCACGTGAGCATCTGGCAACCAACTGTGGAAGGGCCACACCGGAACCTTGATGGCAAAAGCGATGAAGAAGCCGAGGAACAACAGATTTTGCAAGCTGAAGAACCCACCCATCGGGAGCGTTAAGCTACCGTTAGCAAGTTGTTCAAGGATGCCACCCGCGCCCTCAACGGTGAAGGTGCCGGCGTTGATGCCCAAGTACAGAATCGCAATCAACATCAAGATGGAGCCTGCCATTGTGTACAAGAAGAACTTGATGGAGGCGTAGCGACGTTCCTCACCGCCCCAAATCCCGATCAAGAAATACATCGGAACAAGCGTGATTTCCCAGAAGACATAGAACACGAACAGATCATGCACCACGAATACACCGATCATTGCCCATTCAAGCAAGAGCATGAAGATGTAATACAGTTTAGCGCGTCCGCGTTCTTCGATCACATGGGCATGGAAACTGCTCATGATGGCGATCGGCATGATGAAGGTGGTGAGGATCACCAACAGCAGGCTCAACCCATCCACCCCGACATAGTAGTTGATACCAAATTGTGGGAGCCACGCCCATTGTTGCACCATTTGCAAGTCGGGGTTGGTGTTGTCAAACCCAATCCACATCAACAAGGAAGTAAGGAAGGTGGCAACGCTCACGCCGAATGCCGTCCATTTAATTTCGTTCTGCTGCTCCTCTTTCAAGAAAAGCAGAACGGTCATGCCGACGAGCGGCAAGAACAGGGTTAGTGTGACAATTGAAAGACCAAACATCGTATTGATAACTCCTCGATGATCTTATCCACCGTTTTGGAATAAGGGAATCAGTAAAGCGATAATCACCAAAATCGCACCAGAAAGCAAAACCACTGCATAGGTACGAACATAACCCGTTTGAATGCGACGCATCCGTGAACTCACCCAGGTTGCCAAACGCCCCACACCCAACACCGTGGCATCAATGATGCCACTCTCAATGGGACGCGCCAAAATCCGCCCGAACCCATTGAACAGGTCGCGCAGGGCATGGTGGAATCCATCGTGCCACCAGTTCCAGTCCAACGTGATGCCGAAGAATTTGCTGGCACGAATGAATGGGGTGATGAACAGGGCGAAGTAGATTTCATCCCAGTACAGGCGTGCGCTGGACAATTGGAAGCCGGGCGCGAACGCAGTCTTTTGGAGCGCGTCTGTGCCATCGACGTATGCCTTGCCACCGCCATAAATGGAGCGCGCCAACAAGATCGCGCCGATCCCAACGGAAAGCGCAACCAACGCCAGCACGGGCAAGAACACCCCAACATGAGCATGTTGTACGCTGACGATGATCCAATCTGCGAAGCGATGTGCCCCGCCAGCAATCCAAGCCAAACCGATTCCACTGGGTGTATTCATGAACCCAATCGTCAGGCTGAAGAACGCCAACACCAACAGCGGCAGAATCATGGAGGGTGCGCTTTCTGGCGCATGAGCGGC
>CAIRDJ010000254.1 GCA_903877335.1 uncultured Chloroflexota bacterium
CACACACCTTGCCGAAGAATCGAAGTGAAAATTAACGCCCGCCGATGACGGCGATGTAGTTTGTCACCCACTCGTAATAGGGAACACAGATATCACCGCGCCCATCCCCACAGGTGGCGGTGGGTGTGCGCCAGAAGGCGATACGATCGAAGTTGCCCAAGCCGTTGGTTTCACAACCGCCGTCGCCAAGCAATTCGTTGCCTTCACAAGCGGCAAGGACGGATGGAACGGTGCCGAACCATGCTGCCAAGTCTCCTTGAAGTTTGGGGTTGAGGGAGTGTTCAAGCCACAAATAAGCACAGTCGGGGTTGGGGGAATCAACCGCCATCATGGTTGTATCCGCCCAGCCGGTTGCGCCTTCAACGGGGACAGTGCTGGCGATGGGCGCACCGCCACCCACAAGCAAGTTCACTTGGAAGGGCCAAGAGCCAGAAGCAGCTACGCCCTCGTTGGTGAAGTCATCAATTTGGATGAAGGCATCATGCCAGTAACGCCCAACGAGTTCACGCTGTTGACGGAGCAAGTTCAGCGCAGCATCAAACTGGGTGCGATCCAAAGAATAGGGATCGGTGATGCCCAATTCGGGGTTGTGGTACATCAAGTACATGGCTGCGTCGGCAATGAAGATTGCGCCGTCGTATGCTTGTACGCGCCCAGCATTGCTTTCGCCATCGGGCAAGGTTTGTTCTTCAAAGGTGACGCTCCAGCTGTCGGGAGGGGTGTCGCCGAAGATTTCCGTGTTGTACATCAACACGTTAGAACCCCATTGATAGGGTACGCCATAGTGAACCCCATCGACATAGTGCCAGGGGGCTTCTTGTAGGCGTTCATCCACGGTTGACCAGCTGGGGATCAAGTCCACGTTGATGGGTTGAACGCGCTTGCCCGCAACAAGGCGCAAACTGGCATCGCCCGAAGCGGTGACAAGATCAAATCCGCCTTCGTTCATCAATGCTACCATTTCATCGGACGTGGCGGCAACTTTGTTCGTCACCATACATCCGGTCTCTGCCTCAAAATCCGTTACCCAATCGAAGGCAGGATCAGTAGCACCGCGTTCGACGTAGCCCGCCCAAGAGACAATAGTGACTTGTCCTTCAGGCTCGCCAAGTTCCATCATCATGCCTTCTTGTGCGTTGGCAACCATCGCCACAGAAAAAACGAGCAACACGCTCAACAATACAAATAACTTGTTCATTTGAGAAACTCCAAATTGTTCTAAATGTTTTGTGCCAACCTGCTAGGGCGGCTTTGTCCTGCAGGGGTGGCACTATCACAAACAGATGTTTTTACCGCGTTGACAATTATATCTTAACCTCGCCGATTGTGCCACTAGAAGTTACAATCGTAGCCACCCCAGTCGTGTCGCCTGTACGACGGCTTCGGTGCGACTGGCAACATTCAGCTTGGTCATGACGGCGTTCAGGTGAAACTTGACGGTGTACTCGCTTATCCCCAACTGATGGGCAACAGCTTTGTTGGTTAGCCCCTGTGCCACCCGCGCAAGTACCTCGCTCTCGCGTTCGGTCAGGCTATTGGGCACGGTGTGTTGAAAGGAGAAAAGATCCCTCTGCATGATCTCGGGGGCAAACACCATCACCCCACCCAGCACTGCCGTAATGGACGGGGCAAGCTGTTCAATTGGGCTAGAGCGCAACAAAAGCCCATATCCGCGCCGATGGGCTAAACGCCGGAGGGTGTGCAAGACGGTTGGCGCATCCGCCACATCTCGAATCAACCCCAAAACCGCCACACTTTGCTGTCCCAGTGTCCACGCATCTTCATCGTTGCTTGGCTCCCAACCAAAATCCACAATCACAACATCGGGCAAGAAGAGCGGTATTTCACTGCTAGACGAGGGTGAAAGTTGTCCCATCACCTGGAATTGCGAGAGGGGGGAAAGCATCCCAACCAAGCCAGCGCGAGCAAGTGGGTCATGCCCGATGATGAGCAAACGCGGAATCATGATGAAAGCCTTTTGTGAAGGAATCTAATTCATCCCAGCATGACACATCAGGCATTGGAAGAATGTTGGATTTCCGAAAGTTGCCTCTTGGTTTATGGAAAGGGGTGGTCGCTTTACCGTGTGTTGGCTACGGAATGAGGAAATGGTTTTGGCTAACTGACCTACCTCACCCTGCCCACTTGCGAAGTGGGTAGGATGAGAATTTGAAGATTAATCCATACGGACGCGCTCGATCAAAGATTGCCCCGTCATGTCGTTAGGCTGTTCCACGCCTAACAAGTGTAGTACGGTGGGGGCAACATCCGCCAAAATCCCGCGCGGACGCAAATCATAGAAGGCGTTGCCAATGGCAAAGAAGCCCACCGGCTGGGTGGTGTGGTAGGTGTGGGGCTTGCCGGTCACTTCGTCAAGCATGCGGTCACAGTTGCCGTGATCCGCCGTCACCAGCGCAACGCCACCCTTCGCCACGACGGCTTCCACCAGTTTACCCGCACATTCATCCACCACTTCACACGCTTTGATCGCCGCTTCCAATGAGCCGGTATGCCCAACCATATCAGGGTTAGCAAAGTTGATGAGCAAGAAATCGTCCTCATGATCGCGCAAACGGGCAAGTGTAGTCTCGGTTAGCTCAAACGCGCTCATCTCTGGTTGCAAGTCATAGGTGGCAACTTTGGGGCTGGGGATGATCGCACGGGATTCACCGGGGTAGGGTTCTTCGATGCGCCCGTTGAAGAAGAAGGTG
>CAIRDJ010000255.1 GCA_903877335.1 uncultured Chloroflexota bacterium
CGCAGACTATGGCATGGGTTCTAGCCGTGACTGGGCGGCAAAAGGCACTCAATTGCTCGGCGTGAAGGCGGTCATCGCCAAGAGCTATGAGCGCATCCACCGTAGCAATTTGGTGATGATGGGCGTGTTGCCGTTGCAGTTCCAAAGCGGACAAGGGTGGGAAGAACTCAACATCACCGGGCATGAAACCTTTGACATTCTAGGTTTGAGCAACCATGTTCAACCAGGGCAAACCCTCACCGTAACGGCTACCGCAGGAGATGGCACAATCACCTCCTTTGAGGTGACAGTACGACTGGACAGTCTGGTAGAAGTCGATTACTACCGCAATGGTGGCATTCTCCAAACGGTTCTGCGTCACTTGATGTAATTCTGGCTATTTTTGATCTTCAACCGTCCAAGCGTGATAACCCCATTGCGCTTGGATGATTTCAACTTGAATCAGCACAAAATGGATATAACCTCACAACGATGACCCCAAACCCTGTTGTTAAGATTTATACCGATGGCGGATGCAAACCCAACCCTGGCGCAGGCGGTTGGGCGGCGGTGCTCATGTATGGCGACCATCGCAAAGAACTAAGCGGGGGCGCACCCCACACCACCAACAATCAAATGGAACTCATCGGCGCAATCACCGCTCTAGAATCGTTGACGCGCCCATGCCAAGTGGAGTTGTATACGGATAGCCAATACCTCAAAAATGGCATCACCTCTTGGATCAAAACTTGGAAGCAGAACAACTGGAAGACTGCCGGCAAAAGCCCTGTCAAGAATCAAGAATTGTGGATACGCCTAGACGGGTTGGTACAACAACACCAAGTGCGCTGGCACTGGGTGCGTGGTCATGCCGATGATGAACTCAACAACCTGGTGGACGTGCTGGCGACGAAGGCACGCCAAGCGTATGAATAAACCCTAAGCCCATTTCATTTTTTATCAGAATCCAGCTACCTCGTACCCATCTACGAAGCGATTCGTGCTATACTAAAAGCCGGTGGAATTCAGAAACTCGGATAGCCAAATACCCATGTCATTCTCATCACCTTTCATGCAGGGGCGTTTCAACTCTGCTAGTTCAAATTGCTTCATTGGCATTGCCGGCAACATCGGCGCGGGCAAAAGCTCGCTCACAGGATTATTTGCAGAACGCTTTGGGTGGAAACCCTTCTATGAGGCAAACGCAGAGAACCCTTACCTTGAGGATTTCTATCACGATATGGAACGCTGGAGTTTTCACTCGCAAGTGTTCTTTTTGGGCAAGCGATTAGAGCATCACCGCCAGTTATTGGAACATCACGGAGATGTCATTCAAGATCGCACGGTATATGAAGATGCAGAAATCTTCGCTCGCAATTTATACTTGCAAGGCAAAATGAGCCAACGCGATTATGATGCCTATCGCAATTTGTATCATGCCGTCAGTGCGTTTTTGCCCCCTCCCAACTTGATGGTGTACTTACGCGCCAGCACCGAAACGCTCATGGAGCATATCAGCAAGCGCGGACGGGCGTTTGAGCGCAACATTGACCGCACCTACATCGCCCAACTCAACCACCTGTATGAGGATTGGATTGGACGCTGGACGGTGTGCCCGATCTTGACCATCAACATGGATGAGTTGGATTTCGTTGAACATGACCATGACCTTAATACCATTCTCACCTTGTTAGAAACCACGCTACTTCCGCTCAAGCAGCATCCCTAAGCCTGTATGAGAGGGTGACAAATTCACCCTCTTTTCATCTGTTCAATATTTACAAACCCTTTTGGTTATGCTATCGTATGTTGAATGAAATCAATCTGATTCATCTGATGAATAACCGTGTCAACACTTGATCTTCGCTCTGACTTACTCAACTACCTCATTCAAAGCCACTTCAAAGCGGGCGACCGTATCCCGACTATTTCTCAATTGGCAGAAGCTGAACATTTAGGAATTAGTACAAGTAAAATACGTGAGCAGCTCGAAGTGGCGCGTGCATTAGGGTTCATTGATGTCAAGTCTAAAACGGGGATGCGGTTCAATGAGTATGAGTTTGGCTCTGCCATTCGCTTGAGCATCTTCTTTGCTTTGGCGCAAGAGCCGGAATTATATTTTGAATACTTCACAGATTTGCGGGTGCAGCTAGAAACGGGTTGCTGGCTTGCAATGTGTGAGTCGCTCTCTGCACCAGACTTCGTGGCACTCCACACCATCATTCAATCTGCACGGCAAAAGCTACGAGATGAGCGTTGGGTTCAAATCCCGCATCGTGAACACGGTCAATTCCATCGGATGTTGTTCGGTAAGATCAATAATCCATTCGTCAATGGCATCTTGAATGTCTATTGGGAGGCATACGAAGCGATAGAACCGCGCCGTTATGCCCGTTTCGCTTATCATCAAAAGGTGTGGGATTATCACGAGCAGATCATCACAGAGATTGAAGATGGAAACTTTGTGAAAGCGCAAGCAACCTACACCGAACATGCTCAGCTGTTACGAATTAACCCAACCGATTTACCCGATCCCTTAGGTTAGTGGATTAAAGCTCGCAGGATTTCGTTATAATAGGTTCAAAGCCTGTCATGTCATCGGCTTTTTAGAAAGGAGCCAAGCGCAAACGCGCCTCAAATATGTCTGAACTCAATTTGCCAGTTGCTGAACAAGCCGGAATTAATGGTGAGGTCATCAATGACTTCGCCTTCACCGTAGCTACTAAGAATGGTTCTGGTAGCCAAACTTCAAACTCCGTTCTCATTCGGTCTCTCTTCAAAATGGGTATCCCCGTCAACGGTAAAAACCTTTTCCCAAGCAACATCAAAGGCTTACCAACGTGGTACACCATTCGGGTGAGCAAAGACGGCTATGTTGCCCGTCGTGCCACTACGGAGATCATCGTTGCGATGAACCAAGATACCGCCGCCGAAGACATCAAGAACGCTCCTAGCGGTGGCGTGGTGATATTGCCCCAAGAGTGGAAGTGGACACATAGCCGCGAAGACATTGTGTACTATGAAATCCCCGTGCGCGACCTTGTCAAGGACGCGGGCTTAGATGCAGACTTCCGCGACCGCATCGCCAACATGATCTATGTGGGTGCGGTGGCACAGCTCTTCGGCATTCCCCTTCAAACGGTCTATCAAGCATTGTTGGACAACTTCGGCGGGCGTGCCAAGTTGGCGGACTTGAACTTCCCGATGGTGGAAAAGGCTTACAACTGGTCTGCAGAAAACTTGACCAAGCGCGACCCGTTTCGCTTTGAACCCATGAACGAAACTGCAGGCAAGATTCTGATTGACGGCAATTCTGCCGCTGCGTTGGGAGCAATCTTCGGTGGCGTGAGCGTCGTGGCATGGTATCCTATCACCCCTTCAACCAGTCTCGTCGATGCCATCATGGGCTATCGCAACTTGCGCCTTGACCCACAAACCAAGCAAAACACCCTCGCCATCCTACAAACCGAAGATGAAATCGCCGCCATCGGCACGATCATCGGGGCGGGTTGGGCGGGCGCACGCTCGCTCACAGCAACCAGCGGTCCTGGCATTAGCCTCATGGCAGAGTTCACCGGCTTGGCACAATTTGCCGAGATTCCCTGTGTGATCTGGGATGTCACCCGTATGGGTCCTTCCACTGGCTTGCCCACTCGTGTTTCTCAAGGGGACATCATCTTCATCTACTATCTCGGTCACGGGGACAGTCGTCAGATCTGCTTGTTGCCGGGCAACGTAGCAGAATGTTTTGAGTTCGGTTGGCGCGGTTTTGACATTGCCGAACACCTTCAAACACCCGTATTCGTCGCCAGCGATCTGGACTTGGGGATGAACAACTGGATGACCGATCCGTTTGAATACCCTGAAGAACCCATCAACCGAGGGAAGATGCTCAGTGCAGAAGACTTGAGCGCGTTCCAAGAGAAATATGGGCAACTATGGGGACGCTACAAAGATGTAGACGGAGACGGCATCCCCTATCGCACTATTCCCGGCACCAATCACCCGATGGCAGGTTACTTGACCCGCGGTACAGGTCACACAGAAATGGCAACCTACACCGAAAAGGGTGAGGATTGGGTGAAGAACATGGAACGCCTGCATCGCAAGTTTGAAGGCGCACGCGACTACTTGCCCCAACCTATTGTGACAGGTGAAGGCGCGTCCGTAGGGATTATCTCCTTCGGCTCCAATGACCCCGCCATTTTAGAAGCGCGTGATCGCTTGGTGGAAAGTGGCATTCAAACGGATTATATGCGTGTGCGTGCGTTGCCGTTGGCAAAATCTGTCCATGAGTTCATCGAAAAACACGATGCGGTTTTCGTGGTTGAAAATAACTTCGATGGGCAATTGGCAATGATTATCCGCAGTGAATCCCACAAAGACACCACTCACATGCACTCCCTCGCGTTGGGCGATTCTTTGCCCATGACTCCCAAGTTTGTTGTTGATGGAATTTTGGCACGTATTGGTTAAAGGCAAATCACAATGGCACAAACAAACTCAATCGGCTTAACCCGTAATGACTATAAAGCGGCAAAGAGTACCCTTTGCCCTGGTTGCGGTCACGACTCAATCTCAAATCAAATTATCTCCGCTGCCTATGAACTCGGCTTGGAACAATACAAAGTGATCAAGTTGAGCGGCATTGGATGCTCTTCTAAGACCCCTGCTTACTTCTTGGGTGGGTCACACGGTTTTAACGCCATTCACGGGCGGATGCCCTCTGTGGCAACAGGGGCGATGTTAGCTAACCATGACCTGAAGGCGATTGCCGTCAGCGGGGACGGGGACAGCGGTAGCATTGGCTTCGGTCAGTTTAAGCACTTGGTGCGTCGTAATGTTCCGATGGTCTACATCATCGAAAACAACGGTGTATATGGCTTGACCAAAGGGCAATTTTCCGCCACCGCGGACGAAGGGCAAGTCCTAAAGGCATACGGCAAGAACGAACTCCCCCCCATTGATCTTGCCTTAGAGGCGATCGTGAGCGGTTGTACCTTCGTCGCACGTGGCTTTAGTGGAGACTCTAAGCAAGTTCAAGAGTTGATTAAGGCGGCGGTTCACCATGAGGGTACAGCAGTGCTAGACATCATTAGCCCATGCGTCACCTTCAACAACCGTGATGATTCCACCAAGAGCTATGGCTACGGCAAAGAACATCAAATTTCCCTACATGAAATCCAATACCTTGCGCCCGATTATGTTGAACCCAAAGAAGAAATTGTGGTGGAAGGTGTCGCAGAGGGTGAAAGTTATGTGGTCAAGATGCACGATGGCTCTTACATTCGCCTCATGAAGACCGATGCCAACTATGATCCACGTAGTCGTGAAGGCGCGATCATGATGTTAGAGAAGGCACAACGCGAGCAGTTGTTCCTGACAGGGTTGCTGTACTACGAAGAACCCCGCATCACGTTAGGTCAAACCGAAAACCTGCTCCCCACCCCCCTTGCCCACCTCACCGAAGCGCAATTGCGCCCCTCGCGTGAGAAGTTGGCGGAAATCATGCAAGGCATGATGTAGGGTTAGTCGATACTCATCCTTCAAACCTTCACAAACGGCGTAGTTTCAATTTGCGAGGTTACGCCGTTTTGTTGAAACGATCGTTACGAAACAGGCGTTACCCCCCCTTCACGGAATGAAACCGCAATAGGGGTCAACCATGTGTGCGCAGGCATCACCCTTAAGGTCTGCCACATTCCAACTTATAGCCCTTTTACAGGCAGGCGCATTCAACTGAAGTTGGTTGGCAATCCGTTAGATTCTGGCTTCAACGTGTGTTGCCAAATCTAGCGCGTTGGAAGGGATTGTGCTGAAAGCGAAGAACGGCAACAGCAAAAGCATCCAGCAAGGCGGTCTTCAGCGGATAGATTTCCCTCGTAGCCTACCTGTCGGTTTTACGTTGAAAAAGTCTAAAATCGTGGGCGCAATATCCAAGATGCTGGCAGTACGATAGACCGCCCCATTACGCTGGGGGGCATGTAACAGGAACATTCCCTCTTGGGAGTGGTTGGCATCATCGGGACCGGTGTCGTTGCTCAAGGTGTGCAAGTTGGGGTGTCCCAAACTCCCAATTGCCCGCCAATGCAAATCACCGAAATAAACCATTAAGTCGGGCGGGACACCTTTTGTCTCGGCATAGATGAACTGTGGGCGGAATACTTGTGTGGGGATGGGTTGCCCATGTGCATCTGGGATAGCGCGGATCGCATCGGATAGTTCGTTGCAAACTCGCTCATAATCCGCTGGCAATATCACCCCGTTGGGTTCACGCTCGGCAACGTTCAGAAAGACTCGTGCGTAATATCCCCCCGCTGCCCAAGCGCGTGTCTTGCTCCAATCCACCGCCAACTCATCAAACGGGGTGAGCGTTCCCGTCGGAGGCGGATTGTGCAAAACAAGCCAACCTTGTTC
>CAIRDJ010000256.1 GCA_903877335.1 uncultured Chloroflexota bacterium
GGAAAGAACAGTAGCAGCGTCCAGACGGTGCTTTGCACCCCCACCACCCATAATGAGCGGTTCTTCTGCAGGATTCCCCGAAAGAACAAGGTCTCGCCGAGAGGCATGACGAACACCAGATATGCCAGCAACGTCCCCGCGCTCATGTTGGAGAAAATGAGATGAGTGGTGGTGACCAGGGTTTTGCCCCCGAACAGATACAAGGGTACAGCTGTGACAATTGCGATGACCCCGCCCCAAATCAAATTTTCCGGCTTCTCCTGACGGATTTGATCCCCATTCCCCAACAACCACGCCACCACGCCGAACGCCGCCAATAGCCCCCACGCCAACGTATAGCGTAAGTCAAGCCCGCTCGGCAACAAGGGCGTAAGCCCAAAGCTGACCGCCAAAGCAATGGCATAGCCAAAGAGCGGATCGCTGGTGGCACTGCGATAGTTGACCGCTGCTTCAGGGGTGGGGGCTTCTTCCGTCGCAAGGGGAACCCGCCCAATCCGCACGGGCGGTTCGGTATCGGGTTCAAGATTGGGCAAGCCCTGAATCGGATCAATTAGCAGATCATATCTGCCTTGATCGCTGGGCACCTGCTCAGGGAAGGGTGCATCGGCGGATGGGGGTGGGGTGGATTGTTCGCTCATGCGCTCAGAACTTCTCGGATCGCTTGCAACACTTGGTCAACCACTTGCTCGGTAATCCACAAATGGGTGACGGCGCGGAACGTGCTTTTGTAGCCGGGATAGGGGCTAATCCGTATGTTGTATTCGGCGTTTAGACGCTTCGAGAACGTGGGCGCGTCTAGCGAGGCTTCATCAGTCAAGTCGAAGAAGACAAAGTTGGTGGTCACTTTGCTGAGGTCAACGCGAATACCAGGGATATTTGCTAAACCGTGTGCCAACTTTTGGGCATTCTGATGATCTTGCTCAAGGCGGGTGCTGTGTTCGTTGAGGGCGATCAAGCCAGCTGCCGCCAAAATACCCGCTTGACGCATCCCCCCACCCAGCATCTTGCGCGTGCGCCGTGCCTCTTTAATGAAGGCTTTTTTACCCACCAAGATTGACCCCACCGGGGCACCCAACCCCTTCGACAGACAGAAGGTCACACTATCCATATTCTCACATAATTCCGCTACAGGGGTTTTGAGCGCGGTGGCGGCATTGAAGATGCGTGCGCCATCCACATGCGTGAGCAGGTTATTCTCGCGTGCAATTTGGGCAATGTCGTCCATGAAGGCTTTGCTAACAGGAATCCCAGCGCGTCCGCCGTGCGTATTCTCAAGGCAGATCAGGCGCGTGGTGGGAAAGTGGTCATTGGGGAAGCGAATGGCGGCGCGAACCTCATCGAGGTTGAACGTGCCATCCGCTTGAACGGGAAGCGCGTAGGGCATGATGCCCCCCATTGCTGCCATCCCACCCACTTCATAGCGCACCGTGTGAGCATCTTTGCCAACAATCACCTCTTCACCGCGCTTGCAGTGGGTCAACAAGGCAACCGCGTTCCCCATCGTGCCACTGGTGACGAACAGGGCGGCTTCTTTGCCAAACCGTTCGGCAGCTTGCTGTTCAAGTTCGTTCACGGTGGGGTCTTCCCCATATACATCGTCACCCAAGACCGCGCTTGCCATTGCCTCACGCATGGCAGGGGTGGGTTGACTGACGGTATCACTGCGTAAATCAATATAATCCATCATAAACCTCTTTCTAATGCGGGTACGATACTAAACGCGAGGCACAAAGAAGGCAACATTCAATTCACGGGGGGAACGTCTAGGTGCTGGTCAAGCTGATCTAACAGGCGTTCCATTGCATCGAGGGTATGAAAGATAATCGGACAAACGCTTGTCCCCTCAATGAGGTCGGTGAGCATCCAGCGAAAATCTGGGGTGAGCATCGGATACGTTCGGCAGGTTTCGGGGCGGTGGCTATACACGCCGCACAAACTCCCCTGCAAAAAGCGACACGGGCGATCTGCAAAGCGTCCCCATTCCCCCACCACATGCGCCTCGTCGTGGTTGATGTACTGGTCATCGAAGGCGATTTCATCTAGCCCGACGAAGTTGGCAAGCGTGGTGCTGTCCTCAGGTGTGAGGTAAACATGCAATGATCGGCAACAGTTGGCGCATTGTGTGCAATCAATGGCGTGGATGATCGGTTGGGCAACGCGCTCGACGAGGGCATCCAACGCCTCGTCGCTGATCTCCGCGCGGAATTCCAGCGTGTGCAGCATGATGTCAAAGTCGTTGGCGCGGTCATGTGCCCGCTGGCGGATTTCGTCTAAGTTGATGCTGTACGTTGTCATAAGACGCTCTCCTCTGCTTCAATCATCAGCTCACTGCTTTCAATAACACGACGGCAACAGGTCAAGTTAGGCAACTCTAGGCTACGGCTAACACGCTTGAGCAACAAGGGTGTGGTTCAATCCAATCCTTTTGCGAGGATGAACATCCTGCACTCCACCCAAACGCTCACCCAAGCCTGTGACGAAGCAGCGATGCCTTCCCCCTTCGGTGAGCATTGAAACGCCCTGCAACTGGGCGACCACGTTACTCATCCCACGCGCTGCATCAACATCCGTCCCGAGTTGACACTGGTTCACAATCATGAAAACGCGCACAATCTTTCGTCATGGTAAACGTCCTTCTAGGGAGGGCATAGGATGTATCTTTCATTTCGTTGGTTTGCCGAAGCAGACCCCATCTCGCTTGCCTATATCCGACAAATCCCCACGATGGAGGCAATTGTCACCGCGCTGTATGACGTGCCCGCCAGCGTGGTTTGGGATGAGGCACGCTTGCGCACGCTCAAGCAGCAGATTGAGGCGCACGACTTACGCTTTGACATTGTGGAAAGCGTGCCCGTGCATGACCACATCAAACTCGGGCGCGACAACCGCGACCACCTCATCAACATCTACTGTCAGAATATTGCCCTGTTGGGCAGGCTCGGCGTGAAGGTGATCTGCTACAACTTCATGCCGTTATTTGATTGGTATCGCACCGACTTAGAACTGCCCCTGACGGACGGCTCAACCGTGTTGAGCTATGACCACCAACAACTGGAGGGGATTGCTTCGCCGTGGGCGGTCACCTTGCCGGCGTACTTCCCATTGGAGGATAACCCAGAAACGCTCAAGGCGGCGTACTTGGCGTTGAGCGAGGAGGAGCTACGCGAAAACTTCCGCTACTTTTTAGAGCGCGTGATCCCCGTTGCCGAAGCCTCGCACGTCGTGCTTGCGCTTCATCCCGATGATCCGCCGTGGTCAATCTTTGGGTTGCCCCGCATCGTTAAGAACGAGGAGGACTTGGCACGCATTCTGGCGATGCACCCTAGCCACCATCACGGACTGACTTTTTGCAGTGGCTCGCTGGGCGCAAACCCCTCGAATGACTTGGTGCAAATCATTGAGCGGTTTGGCAAGCGGATTCACTTTGTGCATTTGCGCAACATTCACACCGTGAGCGAAAAAAGTTTTCATGAGACCGCACACCCGAACGGTGCTGGTGACTTGGACATGGTGGCGCTCGTCCGCGCCTTGCACCGCGTGGGCTATCAAGGGGCGGTGCGCCCGGATCATGGGCGGATGATCTGGGGAGAGCGTGGCAAGCCCGGCTATGGGTTATATGATCGCGCGTTGGGTGCGGTCTATTTGCGTGGCATCTGGGATGCCATCACGCACCACCGCTAAACCTACTATCAGCGAAAAGCAGGGAGGGTAATCCTTATTACACCTCTCTACCCCTCTGCTAAACCTGCCACCGCCTTGACCGTCTCCACGCTGACCGTCACGACGCGCTCGACTAGCTCGATGATGTAGCGTTCGTTGTCGCTATAGCCGTTCGGATCGCTCGTGATCCCACTGCGCTTGTCGGTCTTGACCTGATACTGGTCGATGATCCACTCTAACGCGCTCCGATTGCCCAACCGATACGCCGACGCTTCGGGCGGAATATTCGTGATCGTCAGCGTGGGGTTGACCTGGATCGCGCTGATGATCGCGTAGCCATCGGGGTGCTTCTCGGTGCTGATCGCCTTCATCTTCTGCACGCGATAGTCCAGCGCGACGGGCTTTCCGCTTGCATCGTTGCGA
>CAIRDJ010000257.1 GCA_903877335.1 uncultured Chloroflexota bacterium
CAACGTTCGCCCATCTGAATGTAGTCCGCAACCAAGCCCAACTCTTTCACACGGTTGAAGCGTTGAATGCGCATTTCATCCCAACCGGCATCATACATGCCTTTGTACTTGGCGATGTATTCTTCAGGGGCTTGCATGGGGGAATGGGGTGCTTGCAACGCGATGTAAGAGAAGAACGGCTTGCCTGTTGCGCGGTATTGCTCGATCCACTCGATTTGCGAATCAATGAATGCATCGGTAGAGTAGAAGTCTTCCGGTAATTCTTCGATAATTTGGTCGTTACGAATGTATTCTGCGGGACGGCGTTTAGTATTGTATTGAATCATCTCGTTGTAGTGGGTTGCTCCACCGTTCAACAGGGAAAATGATTCGGTAAAGCCACGATCTACTGGAAGTAACCCATCGGCTTCGCCCAAGTGCCATTTACCGGTCATGAAGGTGTTGTAGCCATTGGTCTGAAGGATTTCGGAAATGGTGGCAGCAGCAGGTGTCAAGTAACCCAAGTAGCTGGGTTTACCTTGTTGAGTGGGTGTACTCCGAATGAACCCTGCCATGTTGCCAAAACCCGCACGGTGATTGTCCAAGCCTGTCAAGAGCATGGAACGCGAAGGAGAACAGGTTGTCCCCGTGTGGAAGTTGGTGAACATCACCCCTTCTGAGACCAACTGGTCAAGATTAGGGGTAGAGATCTCGCTTCCATAGGCACCTAAGTCACTGTAGCCCATGTCATCGGGGATGATGAAAATGATGTTAGGGCGATTGTCAGTTTGTGCAAGAGCAGGCACAACCGTTGAAAGTGCCGAGAGAACGATTAACAAAATTGCAACAAGAACCAAACGATGATGCTTTGAAATTCGCATTGGAATCCCATCCTTTATTCATCTATACACAACAATTAGCAAGGCGACTGTTCGGAAGAGCAATTCCCAAACTGACCACCCTAGCACAGCGTGAGTATAGTGTAGATTCGATGTCCTGTCAAACGAAGTAGAGGGCACGCAATTGTGTTCCTCTTCCGTTTCCTGCGAATTAAGGAATTATAATAGGTTATAAAAGTTCAAAATTAGATTCGTGCTCGTCGTGACATGCATGCTAAATTTATGTTAACTACCGGGTCAAGTTAGTTCCCTGATCGGGATGCAGGAGCTGTTGATAGTGCTGCTCAAGCTCATGGCTAATGTGCTCCCAAGTAAACCGCTTTTTCACCAGACTCAGCGCGTTTTCTGCCAGTTGTGCCAACAATGCTGAATCTCCCAACATCTCCACTAACGCCCCTCGAATCTCACCAACCCCTATCGAGACCACGCGCCCAGCGTTCGCTTCGACCACTTCGGGCAAGTTACACCCCTCTGAAATCAATACGGGTAGCCCGTTCGCCATCGCCTCTAACACCGCCATCGACAAGCCTTCGCCCACCGCCGGCAACACCAACACATCGGCGGCACGATAAGCCGCTAAACGATCATCTCCGCTCAGGTAGCCACATAAGATGATGCGTGGGTCTTGCTGTGCAAGTTCTTCCAATCTTGGGCGCAAGCCTTCATCGGGACCGACGATCAACAAGCGTACTTCATCATTTGCCCATGAGTGGATGGCTTGTGCCAGCACATCCACCCCTTTACGGGGATGCAACCGCCCCATGAACAAAACCACCTGATGGTGTGGCAAAAGATGATACCGCTCACGAAATGCCTCAAGATTAGGCGAGGTGGCAAAATCCCCCAAGTTGACTCCATTGGGAATGACGGGCACGTCGATTGGCTCACAACCCAATCGTAACCACAAGTGTTGTATCTCCCCCTGTTCGACGGCAGTCAGGGCGAGGGCGAGGTGGATGTGGGAGGCAATCGGACGGCTAAACACTTGATCCCATCCCTGTTTAAGGAGGCTACGCCCTGTTGCGTACCCTAGCGTTCCGTGTGGCGAAAGCACAACGGGCTTGGGGCATTGGCGGAGCGCGTTCGATAGCAAGATGTTTTCCACCGTGCGAAACTCATGCGTGTGGATGAGATCGACTTGGGGCAACACGCGCCGTAAGGGTGAGCTTATACCAAAGGAGGTGGATAAGTTAAAGCGTCCACGTAGGGCGGGGAAGGCGTGTGGGACTCGGATTACATGCACCCCGTTCAAGGATGTTTCATCAACGGTGTGGATGGTTTCCGCGTGGGTGGGAAGATGACTGGTCAGCACCGTGACGGTATGCCCACGCTTCACCGCGCCCTCTGCCATTCCTTGAACAACGCGCGGAACACCGCCAAAAGCATAATCGGGAGCATAGTAGGGGGTAAGGTGTAGAATGTGCACGAAACGCTCAACAATCGTTTACCAATGTGAGAAATCATTTTAACCCAACGATGCGAAAAAATGTGTTCATCGGGTTGAATTTGTTGGGATGTTGTGTAAAACTAGCGCGTGTATAGAATCATCAGGGGCGAAACCTTCTCAAAGCAGAAGATGCCCCACAATTAATGTGGATGTATGCAATCAAGTTGCGCTCGGTTGCGTCGGTCGTCAGGCTCAACCAATGGGGTCCGCTTTGGACTGCCCGAAGTGCAACTCAGCACCGTGTTTCCTGGTGCTGAACTAGAGTTATTACCCGATAGATCGGGTACGCAACTATAACAGGATGTTGCTTTGCAAAGGACGTGTGAACACGCTCAAATCATGCTGGTTTTGGGGGTGGCGTTCTTGACAGGGCAGAACATCCAAGAGTATCCTGTGGGGAGTGCCTGGATTCAACCCATCACACCACGAGATCGGTTGGAGCACATCCGTTCACTCACACCACAATAGCCCATCACTTCCTCAGTAGATGTTCGGCTAGGTAGTCGCCTGCTATATGACTCCACTTTCATATAACATCACGCCTATGAGTGTCAACCTATGCCCACCCAAAACAACGCCTTCCTACAGTTCAACTATGTTCCGTATCCGCTTTGGGAGCGCAAGCAACCCAACTGGCTTCAAGCCTTCACCCGCCCCTTGTTGGATAGATTCTATCCCACCCAAAACACCCAACTGCAACACATCACCCGCGCCAGCGTCGCTGATTATCTGGTGCGCTTCCAACTAATCCCAAGCCTCACCCCATCTGAAATTGGAACGACGCTGGAGGATAGCAACCTGCCTGTAGAAACCGTTGAACCCACGCTCACGCCAGAAGCCTATCTTGGTACAGTGCGTTTGCCCGCCCAATGGGAAAAGCTGGAAACTATCTTGTTGGCGTTCCCGGTCAACTTTCCCCCCTTGTGGCATCTCCATGCTCAGATGATCGCCGCTATCGTGACGGAATGTGCGCCAACAGTGCATGTTCCCCATGTGGCATGGGCACACGGCATCGCCCTGTTTTTACAGACGCATTATCCAACGCTTCCCATCGAAAAGGTGCGCTTCTTACAACTGCCAACCAATGATATTTGGATACGCGATTACGGACCCTTTGTTGGACATCGTCCAGATGGTGGGCGAGCTGTCATCAAGATGACCTATGACCCCCTCGACAACTATCCCCAAGAGCGTGACGATGCGATGGCGGGGGCGTGGGCACGCCACCACAGTCTCCCGATGAAGCAGTTGCCATTTCACGGGGAGGGGGGTAATGTGTGGACGGACGGCGAGGGGACGCTCATCATGACTGCGCAGGCGTTTCTACAAAACCCCCACCTCAACCGCCCATCATTAGAGAGTGTGCTTCGGGAGGGGTTTTCGTTTGAGAAGTTAATCCTCATCCCACGCCTGCGCTTTGAGGAGACGGGTCATGTTGATTTGTTGACCAAGCTGATTAACCGCGACTCCATTCTCATTACCGAGCCAAACGCGACGTTCACCGCCGACCGTCAGCGCGCCGCCACAGGGCTATTGGCAAGCGAAACTAACGCGCGGGGTGAACGCTATCAACTGATCCCCCTGCCTAATCCCCCCTTCTATGTGAACTGGTTCGGATTCCCCATCCGGCGGAGTTATACCAACGCGCTCACGGTGAATGGCAAAGTGCTAGTGCCCACCTACCAAGCCACCACCGATGACCGCGCCTTGCGCATCTATGAAGAAGCCTTCCCCAATCACCTCATCACCCCTATTGATTGCTCAATTGGCGCGAACGGGGGCGGAGCGGTTCATTGCTTAACCAAAGAAGTCGCGCTTTAGAAGTAGGACTTGAGTTCCCCGCGACGGCGAATATCCAAGGTGGCACAATGGATTGCCCCAAGGAAAGGATAGTAGGCATCGAAGTCAATCGGGATGGGCTTCATGCCATGATCCTTGAGCAGAGCGATCAAATTGGTTTGATCTTTAGCCACGATGATGCGTTCGCCATCCAAAGACAAGAAGTTAATGCTGATCCACTCGCTCACCAGCTTGAGTGGGTCCGTGTTCGGGATGGGTTGTGGCGCGGGAATGACATCCCAACTCTTGAGGATGGCGGGCAACTCATTCGGATTGATCCATTCAGGGTTATAAATGATTTTGCCTTCAGCAATGGGCATGAAGGTGGTGTCAATGTGGATGGCTTCGGGAGAGTTATTCTTGACTAGGTGGATGCGGTAGCCATCGCCAATGTGACGTTGAAGCCATTCCACCCCAAATCGATTGGTGGCATTGCTCAATTGCCCGAAAATGTCGCGCCCGCAACGCACGAAATCTGCCGCATCAAACACTGGCTCAAACTCGGTTAGCACAAAGCCAGTTTGTTGCCCATCCACTATCATCTCTTCAACCGTCTTGAAGAGTTCATCAGTGAGCATCGGCTTGGGAGCTGCCGTCCACTTGGCGCCGGCTCTAAAATATTCCTTGAACAATTGACGATATGCCCACGCCTCAAAATAACGCGAGCGATCCGCCATGGGCGTTTCGATGATTTCAGTGCCGATCACCAGAAAAGGATCGCGTGGGTTTGCAGAACCAAAGCCACTGGTCACGCCCCAAGCAGGGGTATGGAACGCTTTGGAGTAGTCCATCTTTTCAACATGGCGAACGCGCACCCCTTCATTGATGAGGATGCGTTCTAGCTCATAAACGGCTTTGCAGGCGGCATCAACCATCTCAACTGGGTAGGGCATCCCCCCACCCCCGACTTTGGCTTCTGCAATGACCCATTCTCCATAGGGAACGGTGTAGTCATTAATGCCACGCCATGCGGCAAAATGGGAGCCTAGCGGAGTTCCTAGAATGACTTCCTCTAGCGGATCCCATTCATTGTATGAACTCACAGGACTGGAAGGGGCTAGATTTATGGTTTCGTCCATCATGTTTTCCTCATTTGTGTTTCGCGTTATCATCAAACTGTCTTTACCGAAAGGTGGGGTTGCTACAAGTCCTAAGGGCGATTTCCAATCTTCCATGATTGGTGTGTTGCCCGTCAAGTGGGCAGGTTCAAACATGACCGATGTCGAAGGCTTCGCCTTGCAGGTGGCGTCACCGCGAACCCCAACAGGACGCTTTAGGGTGCACCAATCAACGGGAATGGGGTTTTATGCAAGTTTCCCCCTTTGTAAACTACTCTAAAGGGGGAAGGCTAGATGAGGGGTTACTTGGTGATGGTGACTTTAACCATCCAATCCCCTTGAGCAATCTGATCGACAACCGCTTGGCTTGCCTCGTCCTTCACACGACCAAAAACCGCATGAACCCCGTTCAACCAAGGCGTTTCTACATGTGTGATGAAGAACTGCGAGCCGTTGGTGTTGGGACCGGCGTTTGCCATGCTTAACACCCCTGCCCCATCATGTGGCAACTGTAACGCGCTTGCCTCATCGTTGAAGCGATAGCCAGGTCCGCCTGTGCCGGGTGGGTTGCCGTTGCGATCTCCACTTTGAATCATGAAATCAGCGATGACGCGGTGGAATTGCACCCCATCATAAAAGCCTTGCTCCGCCAAAAAGACGAAGTTGTTCACAGTGGCGGGAGCCTCGCCCTCGAACAGATCTACAGCAATGTTGCCCTTGTTGGTTTCGATGATGACCCCGTAATCCACGCCCGGCTCTAAGATCATCTGGGGGGCTTCGGTGAAGGACATCGTTTCAAGTGTGGGAGCGGTGGGGGGTGTGCCGGCGGAGGTGCATCCTGCCACCCCAACCATCACCCAAACGATCAACGCCATGATTAAACGCATGAGCATGTGAGTTCCTCCATGCAATGTAACTAGCCAAACGAATGCAAACTATAGCCCATTGTGGGGAAGCGTGGGTAGGGGCAAAGCGTGGCTACAACGGGCGACGCACCCGTCGGATGAAGTCTACAGATTGCAAGTGAGTTTCTAAGATGTGGGTGATGTAGCCTAGCAACAAGTGTTCCACCTCTAAAAGAAGGCTATCCTCTAGGCGCAAACTGGCAACCTGCTGAAACGGGCTACGTTGCATGTGACGTAATAACTTGAGGGCGTTGAAACTGATCGGGATGAAGTTGAAGCTGTGTTGCCCAAACTTGGGGGAGACCACGCCCCCGTCGGCATAACTGAAAAATTGCGCCACTGGCTCAATCGGTTCACCACTCATCACGCAATCGTTCAATTCTGGACGAAAGCCCGCCTGCTCCATCAAGTGTAACTCATAGTAGCGCAAGACGAGGCGCGGGTCTGGGGCGGTGCATAGTTGGCTAAGGGTTTGATAGAACAATTGATACAGGGGTTCAGCATCGGTGTCTTCAAATTGGGTCAGCTTATCCAGCAGTTCTACGGCATAAGTGGCATACGCCCCGCGCACCAAGTCTTCTCGCATGGGCAAGAACGGTTCAATCAGTTCCACTTGCGAGACGATGCCCGGCTCTTTGCGGCGGTTAATGAGGATGTCTACACAAGCGAACAACTCAACATGACCAGTTTTACGACTGGTTATCTTGCGTGCGCCGTGTGCCACCGCGTCAAACTTGCCATAGGTTGGGCTAAACAGGGTTAGCATCCAATCTGCCTCACGGTAAATGCGACGACGCAAGACGATGGCATGGGTGCGCAGGTGACGTTCTTGCTTAGCCATAGCCTCTACTCAACTAGTTTTGCTGGACTAAACCCGTGCAGTAGCAACTCGTGCAACGCTAAATCGCTGACCACCTCACCTGCCTCATTCACCATCAACACGCGCAAATCAGGCGCAAATTCAAATAACATCTGCCGACAAATCCCACACGGAGAACCTCCGTTGCGCGTCCAAACGACGATCATCTCAAACTCTCGCACCCCTTCGCTCACCGCTTTCACCAGAGCGGTGCGCTCGGCACAGATGCCTGCCGGGTAAGCTGCATTCTCAACATTGCATCCGCTAAAGCGTTGCCCATCTTTGGCGACCAAAACCGCGCCCACATGGTAATGAGAATAGGGAGCGTAGGCTCTTGCAGCGGCTTGTTGCGCCTGTTGGATAAGCTCTTCAATAGTAACCATGATGTAAATACTTTCTATAGATCCGTGGTGGGTTGAACTTGATCGACCTCTTCAGGTTGAAGTTTTTGGATATGGACGGTGCGGATGCGTCGCCCCTCTAGCTTTTCCACCTTAAAGAGATACCCCTGCAATTCAAAGGTTTCGCCAACTTCGGGAATACGCTCAAACTTGGTGAACAAATAGCCACCGAGTGTGTCCACATCCTCATCCGTCAAATCGACGCGCAACTCATGGTTGAGGTCGGTGATGGTAATCGAGGCATCGGCGCGGAACTCACGCTCGTTCAAGGTGATAAATTCTTCTGCTTCGTCATCGTCATATTCATCTTGAATATCCCCGACGATTTCCTCCAGCAAATCCTCCAGCGTCACCAAGCCCGCCGTCCCGCCATATTCCTCAAGGACAATGGCAAGATGGGTCTTGTGGCGTTGGAATTGCGCCAGCAAGCGATCTGCGGTGATGCTCTCTGGGACGAACAACGCTTTGCGCATGATCTCTTCTACCGACTGAACAGTCGTCTGTCCATTATGCCACACATCCAATAAATCTTTGACGTACAACAACCCGATCACGGTATCAATGTTTCCATCGTATACGGGCAAGCGTGAATGGCGACTTTCTAAAAAGACTTGGCGTGCCTCTGCGATTGAAGTCCGCTTGTCGACCGCCACCATATCAATGCGGGGCACCATCATTTCGGTCACGGTGGTTTGATTCAACTCCAAAACCGAGCGGATCATCTCCCCTTGCCCCTCCTCAAAAGAATCCCCCTCTTCAATGATGGAGATCAACTCTTCTTCGGTGATGCTGGTGACATCATCCTCAATCTTGAACAGGTTCAAGACGGCATCCCGTGTGCGGGTCAAGAAGAGCATGAAGGGAACGAAAAGGAGCAGCACAAGGTTAGCCAGCATCTTCACCAACCCCGCTACCTTGTGCGCATAATGTCGCCCCAGCACGTCTGGGACAACAAACCCAAACAGGTAAACCAGGGTGACGGATGGGATCAAGATGAGGGTGTGTACCCATGTTGGGAAAGGAGATTGCAATGGTTGAATCAAGGTGGTTTGTTGAATTTCTACCACCGCCGCCACAATCCCCAACCCCAATAGTTGCACCGTGAGTTGAATGGATTGGCTTTCTTCATCGCGCTTTTCAGGGCGCAAGGCGATGTGCCCAGAAAGTGTGAAGGTCAAAAGTGCGTAGATGGATGTTAAAATGCTGCTGGCAATTAAGCCATACAATGCGGAATTGTCCAAGTTACCGTCCTGAGGGCGAAAGTTTTCAACGAAGGAATGACACGGGTTGGCGTTGCAAAAGACAACCCAAGCAGGTCTAGCTGATTTTGAGGGCGGGTTATAGGGTTACGGAGAAGGTGATGACTAGGCTCGGGAACGTCGTCTGACATTATGAATCGTTATTTGAATGACACTGCGCATAACTATACCTTGAAAGAACGGTCAAGACAAGCAAGCCTTGTTTGAATTGCACAAGAAGTTGTACAGGAGCCATTCCCCCCATGCCCACTCTTTCGCCACGTTGGCAACGCTATTGGATCATGACGCGCTTTGCATTGATCGCCCTCGCTTCGTTGGGTTTATACGGTATCGTCGTCCGTCCGGTGCTATTCAAGCAATCCGTCGCGCCGTACTACATCAACCTAGCGGACGCACTCTTACATGGGCGCGTGGATTTGGTTGATCCAGAACCCGATTATGATCTCATTCGTTTTGATGGCAAGTGGTATGTTGCCCATCAACCGCTCCCGTCGGTGGTCATGTTACCCTTCGTGCTGCTACAAGGTAAAGAACATGCCTCCGATATTGCGGTGAGCGTGCTGATAAGCGGGTTCAGCATCGCCCTGTGTGATGTGGTCTTACGCTTGGTTGCGCCGGATGTCAACGGCATCAAGCGCGGAGCGTTGGTGGCGTTCTTCGGTTTTGGCACGCCGCAAATGTATATGGGTGGCTTGGGCACAGTGTGGTTCATGGGGCAAACGATGGCAACCTTGCTGATGTGGGGGTTCATTTGGGCGGTGGTTTGCCGACGGGCAGGATGGGCAGGGATTGCATTGGGCTTGGTTGCCCTCACTCGCCTGTCGATCGTGCCGGGCGCGATGGTCTTTGCGCTGGGGTGGTGGTGGTTGTTGCCAGAAGCATCCCGTTCTGCATGGTTACAACAAGCCTTACGCTTCCTCATTCCGATTGTTTTAGCAGGAGGCATCTTGGCGGGTTACAACGGGGTGCGCTTCGGGAACATCTTCGATAACGGCTATGACTACCTGAACGATTCCGAGAGCATCCAACAACGTCGGCTTGAACATGGCACGTTCAGCCCCGCCTTCTTCCTTGAAAACCTATACGTTGCCACCATCAAGCCGGCGCGGAGCGTGCGCCTCGATTGTCTGGGCGGTGCCACCCGTCTGGATAACTGCGGTTGGCTCAGTCCAGACCCCATCGGCATGGGCTTATTGTGGACGTGCCCCCTATTACTTTTGGGGTGGTGGGCAGGCAATACGCGCCAAACATGGTTGATCGCCCTTGCCATTGGGCTAGTGATGCTCCCCGCGTTGCTCTATCACAACACCGGGAGCATGCAGTTTGGGTATCGCTTCATCGTGGATGCCCTACCCTTGTGGATGATCCTGTTGGCATGGAGTGCCAGACGCATCCCCCTCGCCATCATTGCCCCGTTGGTGCTATATTCTGCATTCTTGCATCTATGGGCAACACGTTGGCTACACACCTTGATCTTCTTGAATCGCTTCACGGATACCCTCTAACCGATGAAACGCCCATCCCACACCTCGCTCATCCTCGCGCTACTGCTGGCGTTCGGGTTTGCCTTGCGCCTCGCCCTGCATGACTTTCACGGGTTGGAGGGGGACGATGCCTTCAGCCTTGCCCTTAGTCGTTACTCGTTGCCCGTGTTGGTGCGTGGGTTGATGCGCCTGGAGTTAGACATTCATCCCCCCGTTCACTTTGTCATGGTGAAGGCATGGGTTGCCCTGATGGGGGAAAGCCTCTTGGCATTGCGCGTGATGAATATCTTCTTGGATGGTATGAGCGTGACAATTTTAGCGCGGGTGCTAAACCGCGTCACGAAGGGCGTGATGCTCCCTATTGTGTGCGTCTTGGTTTGGAGTCTTTCCCCGTTGCTCATCAGCGGTGAATGGCTCATCCGTATGTATACGCTGTTGGGTTTTTGGGTGGCATGTTTGCTGTGGGTGACGGTTACGTCTAGTCGCTGGCGGTGGGTGGTTTGGGGCGTGGCAGGCTTGGGCGCGTTATACAC
>CAIRDJ010000258.1 GCA_903877335.1 uncultured Chloroflexota bacterium
CAAAATCTAAATTGAAAATCAAGTTGACACAACCTTTTGTAAAGCCAAGACAAGTCACAAGAAAATTAAAAACAATGCAAAGTCAAGCAAAGTTGCACTTTTGGCAAAAAATCCAAGCAAAGCAAAGCAAAGTAAAAAATCCAAGCAAAGCAAAGTAAAGTCCAAAAGGTCTGAAGTTAAAAGCTGAGACGTACTTTTGGCAAAAATTCAAGCAAAGCAAACTATCTTCTGGACGATCAGCTTGTCCAGACTTTACGGCATTATCAACAATCTTTTCAGCACAAAGATTATCTACTTGAGTAAGAAGATGCGCATGGATAGTCGCCTTTTGCTGTAACCCACCTACGCGCCTATCGTGGTGATCCTGCACACCGACAACCTCCCTAACGCAACCACCCCCTGCTAAAAACTGAAAAGGTGGAGGGGTGCTCTGTGCGGGTATGAACACTTTTGTTTTGATCCATACCTGACTTGTCTTTGATTTTGGTCTGCCCCTCATTCAAACAAAGGCAGGGTGTAGGGATGAGTGTTGGACGAAGGCTTTTGGTGTTGTACCGAATCCACTTGAGCCAACCGTTGCTGAATGATCCCTATGTATTCAGGCACAATTTCAATCCCAATATAGCTTCGGTGTAACTTCTTTGCCGCCACTAAGGTTGTTCCTGAACCCGCAAACGGATCAAGCACAATGTGCTTTTCAGAAGGCGGAACCATCAGCGTAATCAACTTCTCCATCAAGGGGAGAGGTTTAACGGTACAATGCACATTAAACGCTTCTTCAGGTTCCCTAGGAATGTTCTCAATGATGTTGGACTGAAAAGAATGATCGGCGTTGAGGGTGTAAAAAAGACCGATCTCATTCTTTAAGAAAGTGGTGATGTAATTCTGGTCGAGTGGTTTTTGCAAGATGACAATCGCTTCCCATTCGTTGCGCAAACAGCTGTGCCACCCCTCCCACTGCGCATGGTCAGGATGGTTGAGTTGCTTCAACTTTGCCCCCAAGTTAAGTCCTTTGGGAATGCCGCTGTGTCGTCGATACACAATGCAGTCACGGGTGTAAAAGCCGGCGCGCTCTAAAGCAACCTGCACATGGGCCATCGTGCGCGTGCTATTGAACACCGCGATCATGCCACCTGGCTTTAACACCCTAAACACTTGTTGCCCCCACTCAAAACACCACTCACTGTAGTCTAGGATATTTTCCTGCACCCGTTGATACCAACGCTTATTTCTTACCCCGCCTGCTAAACCACTTCCGTATGGGTTATTTTTGACGAGCGTTCTACTGCTGGCCCCCTTCACTCGTTCCGTTCGGCGTTTAATTTCCTCAGCGTCCCACTTGTGCCCGACAAACTCATAATTGTAAGGAGGATCAGTGATGCAAGCAGAAATGGATTCAGCTTCTAGTGATCCCATGATTTCTCTACAGTCTCCTAAAAGAATTTGATTAAGTATGCTCATTGAGTGACCCTGTTGGCGATGGTATGACTGTGTTACGATAACGATTCTTAGTGATTATATCAGTAAGTTTTTGCTAATGCTAGGGGATAGCAATAGAAGGGCACACAAAAAAGGATCGTGTGTCATAAGAAGTCAAATTCGCTGGGACAAACAGGAGCGAATGATGCGGTGTAATTGAGGGTGGGCGTGTGCTGACCACGTGGGGGCTACATTGAACGGCGATTGCGCTTCGTGGGCGGTTCCTCCTCTTGAAACGAAAGTAGCTCATCCAAGCTCATGGTGCCCAGTGCGCTATCTGTCAGGGCGTTGCGCAACACTGCGTTGATTTCGCCATCCTCGGCGATGTGTTTCTGCACCAAGCGACTGGGTGAGTCCACCCATGTGATGCGGTGGTTGGCTAGGATGATGTTATCCCCCTTTATGCGAAGCCACCATGCGCCCTCTTGCAACTGGAGCACGTCATGCACCGGCAAATGTGTGTTAGAAACCACCAAGTTTTTGCCTGGTTGGAAGGTCTTCAGTTGATGATGCTGATACACCAAATCCCCCTGTGTGTTGAAAATCTCAAAGGTGATTGTGCCGCGAGCTGTGCTGGACACCTGACATTCCACATACGGGCGGATGGTGTCCACATCGTTGGGAATGGCACTAGAGCGATAGACCAGCGGCGATTCCTTATCACGGGTGGCAATGATCCCCAAATCGAGGGGTAAAACCGCCAGTTCATGCGCCTGATGCCCTGCCTGTTGTAGGGCGGTCAGGGCGTGGGGATGAACACTAGGCGCGGAAGGTGGACGATTTGCGTTCATGGATGGGTGAGCGTCCCTTTGCAGGGATTGCGTAACGTGCCTGTTCCAGCTACGGCGAAGTTGGTAGAGCAACAACCCTCCCCCTCCCACTGCTAATAAGATGGGCAACACATCAAACCTGCGAACGATTGAGGCGACGGCGGCATAGAGCAACAACCCGCCCACCAAATAATAAATCCTGCCGCGCGCTTCCATCTAGCGATTACCCTTTCCACGCAATAACTCCTCGAGGGTGGTGGGAGCGTCTGAATCCGCTGGGTGATCGTGTAAGCGTTGCTGCGAACGCACATCTCCCCAACGATCTTTAAGGGAGGGCGTGAGCGTGAAGCCCAAGACAGCAATGAGCTTATGGTCAACATAGACGCGCAGGTCTCCGTTGCCATGTGCGAGGGCACGGGTGCTTTGCGCCAACACCAAATGATGGTCAGCAATCACATTGAACATGCCATCGCGTAAGTAGACTTTTTGCTCATGCACCAGCACAGTTTCACCTTGTGCGTCCTCCAGTTCAAAGCGGATGATGCGCTGTTGTTCAGCTTGTTCTGCAGAAACCTGTAGCGTGATGTAGGGACGGATGTGCACATCATCTTGCAAGACGTGGCGCGTCTTCTCCAACACGGTTTTGCCAGTAGCGGTGCTGTTGCGCGTGGCAATCAATCCCACGTCCGCCACCTGCAAGCCCCCTGTGAAAAAGCCTCCACGCTTTTGGGCGCGTTCCATGGCTTCGCGTGCATCTTTGGTGATGGTGTTCTTGAACGAATGAACCTGCAAAGGGCGGCGTAAGCGTCGTAGGGTGGGGCGCCAATCCAGCAACACCACGACCGACCCCACCACGACCAGCGCAAGCAACACCCACGCGAGTGGCGTAGCGACCGCCCCACTTCCCACCGCGATGGCGGAAAGACTAGAAAGGATGATGACCCAAGCTAGATAACGTTGTCGAATACGCATGACCGCTTCCTGAATCGCTGATATAGGGTATGATGATCTGATTAGATTATACGCGATAACTTGCTTTCAGGTTGCGTAAGAGCTTCTTTTTTTGTTGTGGAACGGATCACGAAAGGATATTCTGTCATCATGCGATTCAACGAACACGGACCCATTGGGGTCTACTTTGATGAAATCACGCTCGGCACCGTGTGGCACACGCGCGGGCGTACCATCACGGAGGCGGATGTGGTGAATTTTGCTGCCCTAACGGGAGACTATAACCCGATGCACACCAACGCCCACTATGCCGAACACTCGGCTTTTGGAAAGCGCGTGGCACATGGGATGCTCTCCCTGAGTTATGCGGTTGGGCAAATGTATCAACTGGGCGTGCTGGAGCAAACCATCATTGCTTTTCGCGGGCTAGAGGCAAAGTTCAGTTTGCCCGTCTTGATCGGCGACACATTGCAGGTCAAGGGCACTGTCACCGACCTCAAGCCCATGTCGCGCATTGGGGGGGGGAATGTCACGGTTGCGTTTGAGATCATCAACCAAGATGGGAAGGTGGTACAAAAAGGCACATGGGAATTTCTGATGGCAAATAAACCAACCGAGCCAAGCGCATCATGAAACTCTATCTCATGCGACACGGCTTTGCCGAAGTTGGAACAGACAAACCCGACCAAGCTCGCCAGCTTACCGCCGATGGGAGGGAGCGGATTCAACGCGCGGGGCGAGTTTTGGCGAACCTGAATCTTCCCCCACTGGTGTTGTATTGTAGCCCGCGCGTGCGTGCCTTTCAAACGGCGCAACTGGTGGGGGACGCTTTAGGTATCACGCCGAGCGTCACCGAGTTGCTTGATTTTGACTTTGACCAAACGCATGCCCTGAACCTGATGCGCTTTTCGCCCAATCGTGATGTTTTCTGCGTGGGGCACGAACCCACCCTCAGTCAGACCATTCAACGCTTGAGCGGGGCAGACGTGTTGATGCAACAAGGTAGTGTGGCGCGGATTCACGTGGATGAGGGGTTGAGCGGACGCGGCGTGTTGGAGTGGTTCATCTCGCCCGATGTGTTTGACAGGCTTTAGGGATGCCGGTGAACGGTGAGGGGCAATCATGATTACCCCTCTTCTACAGGGCGATGGTAGGCTACCTAGGAACCGGTGATGACGTTGGAGAAAAAATTGGAGAATACGTTACCGATAGCATCACCAAGAAGCGTGAGGATAACGATAACTACAACGGCAACGAGTACGAGAATCAAAATGTATTCTACAACACCTTGACCTTCTTCGCGTGGGCGAAATAGCATAATGATGCCTCCTGAAATAGATAATGGATGACAAATAATGAGCAAACTTCTGCGCTGAACGTAACATAGCACACAAAAATTGAAATGTCAAAGACTTTACACCCTGACTAAAAACTGGCTCGCACGGTCAATTGGTTGCTAAACACGCATCACAAAAGGGGGCGACGTGGTGCCAATTGTCGAAGCGCTTGCACGCTTAAGCACCCAGCGGAACTCATGTTGCAGGATGGGTCTTGTCATTTACTGCAAGGACGTACTAGGGGGGATGGCTTGCAGGTGATTGAGCAAGTCTTGCAACAGGGGTTGCAGTTCGGCGGGTGTGGCATCCGCTTGTGAGAGTTTGAATACCTGAAAGGCATCGTTCAGGTTGTAGGCGTAGATGCCGGTGAGGGTGTGTTCGGTCAAATGCTTAAGCAGGTAGGGGTATTCTTGCGCCAGATGAAAGCGCACAGAGGCAAGAATCGTCTCCATTGTCAGCTCGCGCCCGTCGATTTTGACCTTGAGGTGGGCACATTGCGCGTGCATAGCGGGATGCGTGGTGAACCAATCGTCAATGGCGCGTAGCTTTTCGGTTGTGAGTGCCAACCACTCGAATAAGCGTGGGTAGTCGCGTTGGGCGCGAGTGAGCGGTTTCTCTCCGCGTAGGGTCATCATCAAAGCCTGAAAAAAGATGCGAAAGAACCGCTTCATCGTTTGTTTCTCCGATTGCGTATGAACTCATAACCTGCCCCAAGCACGAAAAACACTTGTAACCCAACAGCAACCGCCCAACCCCATGACGGTCGTGAGCTGGCAACGCGAGTGGATGTTGGAACAGCAGTAGAGGCAATGGGCACACCAACAGTAGGTGTGAGCGTGACTAGACTTGCCAATAATTCAGACGGTGCGTTTTGGGTGATAATGCGCACGGGCGTGACACTGGGCGGGGGGACTGTGCGGGTGGGGTTGAGCGCGACCGCCTGCACAAGTGGGGTGATGGTGACAACGGGCGTGGGAGTCTCAAGCATTGGTGTGGGGGTATACGTTCCGCCTTTGGGCGGGATGAGCAAAACCTCCCCCTCTTCCAGCAGGTTATTCTCTCCCATGCCGTTGAGTTGCAAAATCATCGGAAGGTCATCCCAGGTGTAACCGTAAATGAGGGCGATGCTCCCCAGCGTGTCTCCTGCTTGAATTTGATGTTGGATGTTCCCACGCTCATCCGTCCCCAAAACAAAAGGCGGGGGAACCGCCCCTGCGTTAGTCTCCCCGTTGGAGGCAGCTTGCCCCCCTGTCGAGGCAACGACCCCCGTATTCCACTGGGTGGTTGGGTTGCCGAACACCAACACATACGCCGAGCCAGTTTGTAGATGCGCCACCCCAACGCCCATTTCCGTAAAGCTGACATGCGTTAGCCCTTGATAATGCACAGACGAATTGATCCAAAAGTTCCACGCATCTTCGATGCTGGCGTTGCCTCCGCCGTAGATGTTCTCGGCAACCCAGCGTGAGGGGTAGCCAAGCGACTGGGCGCGACTAACTGGAGTGGAACCATTGGACTGAGTGTGACTGATGCTGCCGGTGGTTGCCATCCACTCCGCTTGTTGTTGAGCTGCCCCGTCTAAGACGGCGTTACGGGTGTAAGCAGGCAAGCCCCGCGCGGTGCGCAGGGCATTCACGCGCTCGGTGAGGGTCGCTTGCTCTTGTGCCCAAGCTGGGAGCGTGCCACTGAGGAGAATCAAACAGGTGAGGAGGTAGCGTGTCGCTTTTTTCATATTCTCATTTTAACAGGTAAAATTGCAGGGTTTAAGCCAATTTTCACCCCTTTTTTATGAGAAAGGTCGTATAATGGAGGCGTTTTAGAGTTGAGGAAACAGCTATGGCAACATTGTTGGCACTTGTGCTGAGCTACTTGTTGGGGGCTATTCCAGTTGCCTACCTTGTTGCTCGCTTGAATCAGGTCAATATCTTTGAAGTAGGCAGCGGAAACATGGGTACAACCAATGTCCTGCGGGCGGTTGGTCCGGTGATGGGCATGTTGGTATTGTTGCTCGATGTGCTTAAAAGCGCGTTGGCGGTGGTTGTGGCGCGCATGCTTGTTCCACAACCCTATGACACCATCACCCTACTTGCTGCTATCGTGGCGATTGCTGGACATAATTGGTCGGTCTTCGCATGGATGGTGACGGGTAA
>CAIRDJ010000259.1 GCA_903877335.1 uncultured Chloroflexota bacterium
CCCTAACGCCTATGAGCACTTGGGCATTCCCTATGCGAACGATGACCCGCAACAACAAGACCGACTGATTTAGTGTTGGAAAGATGAGCATGCAAGTATCGGATTTTGATTACAATTTACCACAATCTTTGATCGCCCAAAAACCCGTTGAACCACGTGACAGCTCTAAGCTGATGGTGATCGATCGCCAGAACAATCGCATTACACACACTGTCTTCCGACAAATTGGGGACTGGTTAGAAGCAGGCGATGTTTTGGTATTGAATGACACGCGCGTGATACCTGCACGAGTGCTGGCTCATAAAGCGAAGACTGGCGGTAAAGCAGAAATACTGCTTTTGAAATCCTTGACACAAACAGTTTGGGAAGCGTTGATCGGCGGGCGCAATATCCATGTCGGGGATCAGTTGATGGTCGATCAGTCTCTCCTTATGGCAACTGTTAAGGAAATTCGAGAGGGTTCAATGCGCATCATCGAATTCAACGAGCCGATTATGCCTCATCTCACCACGATTGGAACTGTACCACTCCCCCCATATATTCACACACAACCGAGCGATCAAGAACGCTACCAGACCATCTACAATCGAAGCGAGGGATCCGTTGCCGCCCCCACTGCTGGCTTGCACTTCACCGAAGATTTACTGACGCATCTGGTGCGTGAGAAGGGAATACGACTCGCTTACTGCACCCTACACATTGGGCTAGATACTTTCCAACCTGTCAAAGTTGACAAGATTCAAGATCATCACATGCACAGTGAGTTTGCCACCCTTTCCAGCGTGGATGCAAACTTGATAAATCAAGCAAAACTGCGCGGAAACCGTGTCATTGCCGTCGGCACAACCTCCGCGCGCACATTAGAGACAGCGGCTATCTTGAGTGCCGGCGGAAACCCCGCCCATCCGCAAGCCCCCACCGAAAGTTGCGCGTGGCGACCAGTGACCGCCTTTGAACAAGAAACCAACTTGTTCATTTATCCCGGTTATCATTGGCGTGTGGTTGATGGCATCATCACCAACTTTCATCTGCCCAAGTCCACTTTGTTGATGATGATTGCCTCTTTTGCAGGCTACGACACCACCATGAATGCCTATGAAGAAGCGAAGCGAAATGACTATCGCTTTTTCTCATTTGGAGATAGCTCCTTCATTTATTGACATTATTTCCAACCTTGTGTACACTGCAACTTTGCCCCCCTGCAGGGGCTATTTCTATGTATGGTGGTGACACCAATTTTCCCCGTTAGATGCATTAAAGTCATCGTCGGTGGTAAAAGCGAAGATTGGAGTTCAATATGTATGCAATTGTCCGCTGTGGCGGCAAACAATACCGCGTAGAAGCGGGTAAGTATCTTGATGTTGAGAAGCTCAACTTTGAGGAAGGTCAGTCTTTTGAAATTGATGAAGTCCTTTTCATAAGAAATGGCGAAACGATCTCGGTTGGGCAACCTACCGTTAACGGTGCACGAGTAAAAGCTACCGTGATGAAACAATGGCGTGACAAAAAGGTGATCGTTTATAAGTACCGTCAACGTACTAACTATCGTCGCAAGTTGGGTCATCGCCATATTTACACACGCATTATGATTGACGAAATAATTGTATAGGGAGAATGCACAATGGCTCATAAAAAAGGTGGCGGTTCTACTAGCAACGGGCGCGACAGCAATTCACAGCGACTGGGCGTAAAGGCTTTTGGCGGCGAGTACGTTATTCCTGGAAACATCATTGTTCGTCAACACGGCACAAAATTTCATCCAGGTTTGAACGTGGGCATGGGTAAAGATTACACCATCTTTGCAACTGTTGAGGGTTATGTTCAATTTGAGCGGATGCGTAACCGTAGAGGACAGAAGATGATTAGTGTTCGTCCAATTGACGAAACCCCACAACCTGCGTCTGGGGATTAATTTAAGCAAAAGTGCAGTATGGATCGCTATCGCCATACTGTCGTGAAAGGGAATACATCATGAAGAAAGATTTACATCCTAAGTGGTACTCAGAGGCTGTTGTAACCTGTGCCTGTGGCAACACGTGGCAAACAGGAGCTGCAGTAAAAGCCATTTCCACCGATATTTGTTCCGCCTGTCATCCATTTTACACGGGCGAACAGCGCATCGTGGATACAGAAGGACGTGTTGATAAGTTTATGAACCGCTTGCGTTCACGCGATAACATTGTTGCAAAAGCGCAAGAACGGGAGACAGCAAGAACACCCATGAACGTTCCTATCACCGAAGCCGGATTCAAGAAGGCAACCATCGATGTTTTGCTACAAAATGACATCAAGACGGTTGGAGACTTTCTTGCACGCTTCTCTGAAATTGGAGATGAAGGCTTCTTGGAGCTAAAAGGCATTGGGCGGCAGGCTCTTGCTGAGATCAAGAAATCACTCCGTGTTGCTGGTTATGAGATTCCAAGCGGACAAGACGAATAAAGTCGCACGTGTATTGACTGAAAGAAGGTAGGTGGAATTTGCCTGCCTTTTTTATTGTATATTCAGGTTGCAGTGAGGAACAAAACATGAAACATCGTTACGGTCGCGTAGAGGTTATTTGTGGAAGTATGTTTTGTGGCAAGACAGAGGAACTCATTCGACGTGTTCGACGGGCAACGATCGCTAAACAGACTGTGCAACTCTTCAAGCCTCGTATTGACAATCGCTATAGCGAAGAACTGGTTGCCAGCCATAGCGGTCAATTTGAAAAAGCAGAGGTGATTGATCTATCGAAAGAGATAATCACATTGTTGCAGGTGGAAACAAGTGTTGTGGCAATTGATGAAGCTCAATTCTTAGATAGTGAACTGGTTACAATTGTCAACTTTCTTGCACGTAAAGGATTGCGCGTCATCGTAGCGGGGTTGGATTTAGACTTTCGAGCAGAACCCTTTGGGTGTATGCCAGAATTGATGTCCTGCGCTGAAGATGTAACCAAACTTCGTGCCATTTGCACGATCTGTGGGGAAGACGCTTGTCGCACACAACGTTTGGTAAATGGTAACCCAGCCAGCTACAACGACCCAATTGTTCTGTTGGGGGCGCATGAAGCCTACGAAGCGCGGTGTCGTTTACACCACACCGTTCCCGATTCCCCAATCATAAAACTCTATTCAGCTCATCTACCTGAATCCGAAAGCCTCAACTAGGGGCTGAAAGACTCCTGCACCCATTGCATTGGGTCAGTTGGCACGCCATTGACCCAAATCTCCCAGTGCAGATGCGCCCCCGTCACCCTCCCTGTAGAGCCTATCGTCCCAATCACTTGTCCAACTTGAACACGCTCCCCTAGTTGCACATAAATTTCATTTTGGTGCCAATAACCTGTGTAGACCCCCCAACCATGATCTATCAGGGTGGCTTTGCCACGAATATTAAGCGTATCTACCATTACAACTTGTCCGTCTGCCGGCGCAAGAATAGGTGTTCCCGGCACACCAGCAAAATCTGCCCCACTATGAAAACGATCAAACGCTCCACCATTGTAGGAACGTCGCGTACCAAATGCGGAGGTCAAACTTGCCGCTGCGGGTAGGCCGAAGCGCGATACAAAATAACGATCAGGGTTGAACTTCGTCATGACTGTGCGCAGTAGCTTTAATTCTTCTTCCTCGACAGCAGGCGTAAGGAGCTCTTCTCGACCTTCCATCAACTGAATTGTTTCTTGCCCATATCCGCCAGAAATAACTTGGATGTTCATGGTGAGATTGTCAGTGGTAGTGCCATCGCTAATCTGCAAAGTTAAAGTGTAAACGCCTGTTCCAGTGAAAATTGGGATGCCAATCAGAATACGATGCGTCATGCCAGCAGTGTCGGTGGCAACATTCAAGGATCGCTGTAAAAACTCTCCACTGACGCTTGCCGTGCGGTTAGTCGTCAAGACAACTTGAGCGGTTTCGCCTTCAACAAAAAGTAGCGGATTAATGCTCAAGCCTGTGATGATAGCTGGAACATCCAGAGCAACTTCTGGCAAGGTAACCCCGGGCACCAATAATGGTTGATTGACCATGATTAAGGTTGGGTCTGATATTTGATTAAGCGTCGCCAAATCATTGACCGTTGTGTCATATTGCTGGGCTATTTTGAATAGCGTTTCACCCGACTGTACAAAGTGTATAAAACTGGTTTCACTATTTCCACCAATGCTGAGGGGTTGGATGGGAGACTGTCGAGTGAGGATGCTCGCGTCTAAGTAAAGTGACTGTCCAATGATGATGTTGTTAACATCCGCTTGTGGATTCATTTCCAGTAACTTTTCAGGAGTAATGCCATATAGATTCGCAATACTCTGGACAGACTCTCCGGCTCGCACAATATGAATGACTTGATTTTGACCCATTTCAGCCACAGAAATAGGGATTATCAAACTCTGCCCAACATTGATTCGATTGATGTCACGAATTCCATTTGCTTCTGCTATGGTGGTCATATCTGTGCGATATTGTTCAGCGATTTGCATCAGGGTTTCGCCTCGCTGAACAACGTGCACAACTTGGTTTTGAGCATTCAACAGGCTTTTACCCATTGTCGCTAATCCAATCGCGAGAATTAGCATGCTCAAGGAGCGTCTAGGTTTCATAGTCATGTAAGAACGCGAGCCGATCGCCAATATTTACTAGGTCAAGTATGGTGGGCAGTGCTTCAATGAAGTAGCGAGCAGGTTTATTGGACGCATAGTAAGGTCGCCAAGGTTTGGCTAGAACACAGTCTACTACCTTTAATTGGCTATCTAGCCACACAACGCCAATAGGAAAATAAACATTGAACATGTGAATAGACGTTCGTGCTATGCTCTCATGTTTACAATCAACGATGATACCGTATCCAACTAATAACGATTGGCGAAACTGTAGCCCGACCAGACGACACCAAAAACTGGAGCATAGTTTTGCAGTGGGCAAAACTACGCTACCAGTCGTTTCATTCAAAAGTTGAGTGCCCACCGTCAATTGGGTTATGGAATCCTCAATGTTTCCCCAACTTGAATCAGATTAGGATTAGCAAGGCCGTTTTCTTCCACTAGCTCCGCAAGCGTTACGTTAAAGCGCAACGAAAGTCGATAGAGATTGTCACCAGGCAGAACCACGTAAGTCTGTAGAGTCGGGGTTTCTTGTGGGGTTGAAACAGGTGATTGTGGAAGCGGTGTCGTAGCGCTTTCCACTTGTGCCGATGGAATTTGTAACGTCTGACCTAACAAAACACGATCAGGATTAACGATGCCATTTAGTTGAGCAACTGCCGCTACAGATGTATTGAATCGGCGTGCAATCCCAGAGAGTGTGTCCCCAGCTTGAACCGTATATTGAATGATCTCGCCTTGCGGATTATTGGCAGGCGTAGCCGTTGCGCTAACAGTGGTGGGGGTGGACGTTATCGCCACAGCAGAAGTGGGGGTGGACGTTATTGCCACAGCAGAGGTGGGAGTGGACGTTACAACAATCAAGGCAACGGGAACAATTAAGGCATCTCCAATTCCAATTATTGCGTTGGCATTGGGTAGTTGATTTGCTTGTTGAATAGCTACGATGCTACTTCCGTACAATGCAGCAATCTGAGAGATCGTATCCCCTTGCCTTACGGTGTGAACGATTGTTCCTGGGAAGGTTTCACTGATTGGGATTTCGGTTGGAATCGTCGTAGGCGTAAACGTCGCTGAAGATATTGGTGAAGGGCTTGGAGTATCGCTAACGACTATTTCATCTTCTGACGTTGGGGTTGGTTGCACTGTTTGAGTGGGCGAAGGAGTTTGTGAGCTTGTCGGAGTCACGGTAGGCGTTTCCGTTGCTACATCGAGAGTGTCACCCTCGGTAACTAAAGCAAGCGAAGCATCGTCTAGGTATACACTACTATTGGCAACCGGAAAGCCGACCTGCGACTTTACGAACACGGTGATGCTACTGGATTCCGAGAGCGCAGTGATACTATGTAACCCAAACGTATCATATTCCTCTCTAGCCACTGACCACAGAATATCGTCGCTACTGGGGTCGATCCCTCCAGTAGGATCAATCCCAACTTGTACAAGCACATCGCCATCATCTGCGCTCACATTCAAATCACCCGAATTTGACGACCATACATAGACATACATGTTAAATGCATACTCACTACCGCTAGTCACACCGGACACCGTTTGATATACTCCCCCGGTATGGGTGGCATAAAACGAGAAGTAATGTTGAGAATTGCTCCCACTCCTAACGCGACTGGTGCTACCCTCCTCGTACTCGGGTTGCGTATTCTCGTAGTTAGGTGCGCCAGGTGCGGCAGTTTCGTGCCACGCCGTCCATGAACTTGCGACTTGCCGTGACGGCGTTCCACCTTGATTTGTGAATGCTTCTTCAAAGCCGGGGTTACTGAGCAGATTAGGTGCTTGTGCATACCCTAGCTGGAGCGACACTGTAAGTACAGTAGCCAACGTGAGTAACGTGATTTGAATTGAATGCTTGTTCATCGGATGATCCTTAAATGGTACGTTACCAAAACCCTGATTGCAATTATGATCGAGAAGTTATAACAGAGTGTACCATTACAATGAAAAGGATTCAAACTGAAACGTTTCCTAATCTTCCACGTATAGCAAGTATCTGATCGGCACATCGTGTCGCCAAGGCTAATGATACATTCCAACACCACAAACTTTACCACGGCTTTAAATCCAAAGCGGATTGATTTAGCAGGATGAGGAAATGCAAGAATTTATCACATGGTTGTTCATTGGAGCAGGATGCTTCATTTTGTACTGGTTTTTCGGTCTAATTCAGATCGCAAATCATCGCGTGCGAGTTGGCTTCTGGGGCACAACCTGGCTCTTTTCCAGTGCCATTATATTCGTTGGGGTTGGGGTTGCGGTTAGGCAGTCAGAAAATTTACCTGATAATGCAATTGCAGTATTATTCGCCATGACACTGGTGATGATTTTTTTTGGTTTTGGTGCCATTTGGGTGGAGCGAAACAAAAAGGGGTTTGCCCTACTACACTCAAGAGGTGTCCTGAGCATGGGTGTTGGCATCATGGTTGGGCTATCGTTGCTCATCTCACCTGTCCTACCAAATACCGTTTTCGTCATTCCAACCCCCACCTCCATTGCAGAAGCCTTACAGGGCAAGACAGGGCGCGTTAGTGGAGACGTGCTGGTGATTGCGGACTCACAATCTGTCGTTACACCGACGATGGGAATCCCAACCGTTACAAGGCAACCGTTGCCAACCGAGACCCCCACTCCTACCCGCCGAGCGTATATTCCGCCAACAGCAACCATGACACCCGACGTTCCACCCGCTCCCGCAGAATGTGATGGATTCGTGAACAGCAATTTGAACGTGCGCCAAGAAGCGAATTTAGACGCTGACATTGTGGCAATCGTCCCGATGGGACAAACGCTTAAACTTTACGGGGTCAACGAGGAGAAGACCTGGTGGTTCACTGAATTTGAAGGAGTGCGTGGATGGGTTTATGGTGAACTTCTGACTGTAGATGCGGTGTGTTTCACAGAGCTACCGTAGAGCATGAGCAATGCTTACCGCATCCCTACTCAATCCGTAAGGGCAGAGATTGAAGTTAAACATTCGAGGTTTGTGTGCACTATTGGTCATGCTGATTCACCTGAAAAGCGAAACATTTCATTCAGCGCATACATGATGAATTGCCTGAAGCCGATCATCATGTATACGTATTTCGGTGCGGTTATGGTAACAGCGTGATTGAGGGTCTAAGTGATGCAGGCGAGCCAAGCGGTACCGCCGGTCCGCCTATTCTTGCAATTTTGCGCGGGACGGACATTGGCGATATTGTGGTTGTCGTCAGTCGATATTGGGGTGGAACAAAATTGGGAACAGGAGGGCTAGTGCGAGCCTACAGTGATGTAGCTC
>CAIRDJ010000260.1 GCA_903877335.1 uncultured Chloroflexota bacterium
ACCCGTAGCGGATGTCCGTTGTTTGTGCGAACGCGACTGTGCCAAAGGTCAGACACATCATAACGATCAAAAGTTCAAGGAACAAGCGACGCATAGGAATCCTCTTTTATGTTCAAAACTAATGTAGAGATCCACTCCATTGTAGCAACTTTCGTGCGGGACGGGCATGGTGTGCCCATAAACCCGTGATTTTGCCACAAATCGCGCAGGCTCTATGGCATCCAACCCATAGTATGGTACATTAGGTCGTCGCACTAGACGAACGCGCTTGCTTTGGATCGGATGGATTATGCCAACAACCTCACTGACAGAACTGTATCGCCTTGACCAGTTCAATGATACGTTCGCACTGGGGCATTATGCCCGTGTGGTGGATGCCCTCTTTCGCCGTACCGGGCAGCAGGTCGCCTTCAAGGTGTTGCGCCCGGAACACCTCCTGCCGACGGCGGACGGGGATGTGCGCTGGGAGGCGGTTGCTTTTGGCAACGAAGCGGACTTGCTGATGCGCTTGGTGGACAGTCCTTACGTGGTTAAGTTGATCGATTGTGGCTTCGTATCTGATCGAGGCGAAGCCCCCAGTGGTGGTGAGATTCTTTCAATGGGTTTAGACGCGGTGGGCTTTCGCCAACAACTGCGCCAGCAAGTTCAACGGGGTTGGCGACCGTACCTCACGCTAGAGAATTTGCCCCGCGCTCATAACCTGCTGTACTTGATGAAGCCCAACACGCTGACCAACCGCCGACGCTTGCCCAGCGAAGAGGGCTTGGCGTTGACGGTACAATTTGCCGAGTTCCTGCGGTTTGCGCATCGCCAATACATCGTCTATCTTGACCATAAACTTGACCATGTGTATTGGGACGGGGCACGCCTGCGCATCATTGACCTGAATAGTTCCAAACTCCTCGAGCCGAACGCGCCCGATACCCCGCAACAGCTCATCAAGGATATACATAACCTGTGCGTGGGGATTCTTTACCCGATTTTCACCGGCATGTCGCCGGTCAAGACCACGCTCCGCCCCCAACCCGGCGACCAAAACACCGTAGACGCACGCTACAACGAGGTCAACGCCCTCGATTTTGGGATTGAACCCACCCTCAGCGAGTTGCTCATTCAACTGTTGCAACAGGGTGCCTCCATGCAGATCGCCAATATTGACACCTTCATTCGAGAATTGCAGGCGGTGGCAGCACAACACGGTTGGGACTTTAGTGACTACTACACTAGCCCTGCCAGTCGTACCGCACGCGATGATGTGCGCTTGGGGTTGCGTAAACTGCGCGAGGGCGAAGACCGCCTACGTGAAGCGCGTGACCTCTTCCGCGAAGCTGCCATTCAAGAGGGCATTACGCCCGACCTCGAAAATGAGTTGCGTCGCTTGGTCAAGGCGATCAATGAAGCCCTCAACTACCGCGTCATTCCATGACGTGCAATCACCATGCCCTACGGAGTCATTCATCATGTCTAAACGTCTTTTAGCGATTTCCCTCTATATCCCGTTAATCATCACTTCTGTTGCAGCTTCCTCGTTGTTGCCGATCTTGCCCTTCTATGGGCAGGGGTTGACCGCTTCGCTTTTGTGGTTGGGGTTGTTGCTGGGCGCACATGACGCGGGTCAAATGCTCGGCAACTTGCCCTCCTCGAGCATGATACACCGCTTCGGGATGAAGGCGACGCTCCTAATCGGCATTGCGATTGAGGCGGTTTTTGTCTTGTTGCTCCCCTTCAGTCACCATATCGCGCTCAGTTTGGGGTTGTTGGTTCTTTCTGGAAGCGGATTCGGCATTAGCGCTGTTGCGCGACAGACGTACCTTGCCGGGATGTTTCCTAAGCATCAACTGGGGCGCGTGTTGGGGACGGTGGGCGGAATGTTTCGGATTGGGCGGTTGATTGGACCGGCGTTGGGCGGGGTGGTTGCTTCGATTTGGAGCATTGAGGCGGTATTTGTTACCTTCAGTATGTTGTGTGCGGCTTCGATGGTGTTGGTGTGGGTGTTCTTGCCCAAGCAAGCCAATTTCTTAAGCGAACAGAAATACCCATTATTGGATGTGTGGCGCATTCACCGACGCATCTTAATTGTGGCGGGGATCGGGCAAGTGTTGATGCAGATGACGCGCAAGGGTTGGCTCATCTTGATTCCGCTTTTTGGTGCGTTGGTGCTTGAACTGCCCATTGACACCATCGGCTACATTTTGAGCATCGCCAGTCTATTTGATGTCTTCTTCTTCGTTCCGTCAGGCTTCATCATGGATCGGTTTGGGCGCAAGTGGTCAATCATCCCTTCGCTGTTCTTACAGGGAATGGGGATTGCTTGCCTCCCGTTGGCAACAACCCCACTGGGCTTGACGATTGTGGCAAGTTTCATCAATGCTTCGAATGGCATTGGCTCGGGCACGATGATGACGGTTGGCGCAGACCTTGCGCCCGAAGCCGTGCGGAGCGAGTTCTTGAGCCTGTGGCGCGTGATTGGGGATGCCAGCGTGGTGATTGCCCCGATCATCACCGGGGTGATTGCGGAATACTTGGTCTTGCCTAACGCCACCCTATTCTTTGCCAGCCTCGCTTTTTTTGGCGGGGCGTTCTTTTGGGTTGCCATTCCAGAAACCCTGTCCAACCAAACGCGGTCTATCCCGTGACGATGAGTTGTCTAGCTTGAACCCTTATGCCCTGACTGTCACTGGGAAAATGTGTTATACTCCTTTACCAACGTGTTAGGAGTCCATTTTTGGAGGATCATCTGACAACATTAGAAGTGGCTTATCGCATTGTAGATGTGATTGATGAACACAAGGGGGAAAATATCACCCTCTTGGATTTTCGCCCAGATGGGGTGATGGCAGATTTTGTGGTGATTGCCACCGGCAATAGCGACCGTCAACTACGCGCCCTAGCCGATTACGTGCGAACAGGGGTGAAGGAGGGCTATGAAGCCCTGCCATTCTCGGTAGACGGCACGCCACAGAGCGGTTGGGTGTTGATGGATTATGGGGATATTCTGGTCAATTTATTTGATGAAGAAACCCGCAGTTACTATGATCTTGAAAACCTGTGGCAAGATCGCTCAAAAGTTTTGGTGACCATTCAATAACCCTACTCAGCGCACCTCAACTTGCGAGGTGCGCCTGCTCTAGCTACGTGCCTTATTCAAAAATCCATGCGTCGTTATTGCGTTCCCATTCGATGAGTTCAGCATCGCTGAAGAAATTTGCCACTTCGTTCAGCCCCTCTTCGGGGGTGGCAGAACCATGCACAAGGTTGCGCCCTACTTCAAGTGCCAAGTCACCACGAATGCTGCCGGGTGCAGCTTCGTGTGGGCGGGTTGAGCCGATGGTGTTACGACTGGCAGCAACTGCCCCCTTGCCCCCTTGCATTGCCAACGCCACCACAGGTGAAGAGGTGATGTACGAGACCAACCCGTTAAAGAAGGGCTTGCCTTCGTGTTCCGCATAGTGCTTCTTGGCGAGTTCTTCGCTCACTTGCATGAACTTCATGCCCATGATGCGAAGCCCACGCGCTTCTAGCCGACGAATGATTTCACCTGTTAAACCGCGTTGGACGGCATCTGGCTTGACAATGATGAGTGTACGTTCCAAGTTATCTTCTCCCATAGACATCGTAAGGTGGGTCATCTTTTTCATACGATGGATGACCCGTAAGTGAACGCCTCGAATTATAACAGGTTGAGGGCACGGCGGTAAGTGTCTAGCGCGTCTTGAAGTTTGCCCTGTCGCATGAGCGCGTCGCCCAAAACACGCAACGCCGTGATATTGCTTTCGTTGCTGGCGATGATCGCCTGTACGGCGTTCACCACTTCGTCTAACGCTTGGTTGGAACGAATCACGGTCTCATAAGTGAGCAGGGCGGATGCAACCTCTCCCTGTTCTTGATATTGCTGGGCTTGTTGCAACACCTGTTCGACGTCGTCCGCCACTGCCAAAACCACAGGTTGGGGCGCGGGGAACACAGATTGAGCGGGGGTGGCATCGGTCACGACTTCTGGTTGTGGATCTGCAATCTCGTGCATAGGTTCTTCGTATGCAAACAGGTGCGCCTCACCTAAGTCAAGTGCGTCGGTCTGCCATTCTGGTGCTGCTGGGTCATCCTGGGGAACGCTTAGATCGACATCAGCTCCTTGAGGCTTGAACCAATGAGGCAACCCTTCATCATAATCGGCAAGGTTTAGGGTGGTTTCTGCGGGGAAAGCCGGCTCAAAAAGTGTGAGTGGGGTCTCGTCGTCATGATGCTGCGGTTCATGAGGCGGTGTGAGCAAATCCGTCTGATGCTCGTGCTCAAGTACCTCCTCCTCCGATTCGGCAAGCGGGAGGGTAAGCTGGGACGCTAACTCCGTCCAAGGTTCTGGCTCAAGTGAGCTTGTCGGGTGCGAAGTTAGCATGGCATCGTCCACCGCAGGATCAATGTTGGCGCGGACGGACGCTTCGGCAGTCGGTTCAGTCGCTTGTACCCAAGTGGGCATTTCGGGCGTGCCCGAGGCTTCTTCTTCTTCTTCTTGGTGGGTGGCACGAGCGATTGCGTCTGAATCGCTAAACCATGCCGACGGATCGCTTGCATCCTGCAACCATTCAGAGTCGGGGTCAATCGGATCAATCGGCGCGCCTTCCATGCCCTCCTCATCGACGCTGTAAGCGACGTAGCCGGGTTCAAATTGCTGCGCGTCTACATTTGTGGGCACAGGCACATCAAAGCGCGTCTTGGTGATGAGTTCTTCCTCTGGAACACCATGTCGCCGGGCGATATTTTCCAACCACGTGAGTGGGTCTGTGCCGTCCTCTAAGGGATTGACGACTTCGAAATTGCTGGACGGCACGGCAGACTGATCGAATTGCTCAAGCGCGTCCAGCACGGCAGTGGGAGGGGGAGGCAGTTGGGTGGGCGCAGGCGGATTGAACGTGAGGTTGAACAGGTTGTCATCCAAGTCCGCCGTGAGCGCGTCAAGGTCATCTAGGCTCAAGATAGGATTGCCCGTGTTCACCGTAGAAAGCGCATCCATCCACGACAGGTCAGTTGATTCGTGGTTGGCTAACTGGTTGAACAAATCGGGCAAGCCCACTTCGGCTAGGTCTAATTCGTCCAAGATGCTGGGTGCGCCGTGCGACAGCGCGGGCGTTGGGGTGGCGTGGTTGATGGCTTCGGGTTCAACCGAGAGGAACGAGAACACATTCTGCCCGTCGTGCTCCGCGGTCAACTCATCCAGCACACTCGTAACAGAGGCATGGGGCGTGGTCTGTTCGCGGGGGATCGAACTCGGTTCATCAGTCGCAACGTCGGTAGGAGCGACTTGTGCAACCGTTGCATCCGCTTCGGAGAATAATGATTCATCTGGCTCGGCTTGTTGCTGGGCTTGAGTTTCCATCCAGTGCAACATTTCTTCTGGCGACATATTTTCGAAATCGGGCATATCCGTTGCTACCATCATCCCTTACCTCACATTTAGGCACAATGAACTTATGCTTGCTTATCCTCATCAAAAGCGTCACTCAACCACGAGGGTTCAGACGGATTGCCTTTGGAGACAACAGGTTGTATCGAGGTCTCGTCATTGGGGGAGGAATTGGGCTGTTGTCGCCGCAACCAAAGGGGCGGGCGGGAGAAGATGAAGCGCGGGCGACGCTTGGGTTGTGCAATTGCTACTGTCTCTTCATCGACAATATCAACCAACCATTGAAGATCATCGGGATTGAATTGGGACTGGCTTGCGCTGAAAGTCACGCGGGGTGCGGGTTGTTGCAACTCGATGAAAGTGGTTTCGATGGGGGCGTTGTCTGCTTCATTGATGTTGAAATCTAAGCCCGGAACCATGGCATCCAACCATTCGGGCACATCGGCAATCGGTTCTAGTTGAGGTGTTTCATCTACGAAGAGGGAGATTATTTCCTTCATTGCGCTCCGTTGCTTGTCTTCACTCAAAAGATCATCGCCCGATGGCGTGCCCTCCACTGACCGCGCATCCCGAAACATGAGGGCGTTGTTGGCGCGTTCTGGGACATCCGCAATTGGGTTGTAGTCGGGTTCTGGCTCATACAAATTGCCGAACAAGTCGGCTTGACTGGGTGTTTCGGCGGGTTGATGCTCAACGAAGCCGAACAATTCCGCATGGGGAGGAGTTGCCGCACGTGGTTCAAAGGGCGCGGTGGGCAACGGCATGGGAGTGGCATAGGGTGCGAATGGCTCGCTCATGATGACATCCTCTTCATCATAGGTTAGCCAGTCTGGAATTGGCTGAAGGGGCATAGGGACAGCTTGTGCGCCAAAATCTATGTCTTCTGGTTGTTGAGCAGGGTTCACTTGGTCCGCCTCTTCTAGGAAGGGAAGTAAGCTATGTTCTGGTCGGCTTATGAACTCGCTCTCCACAGCAGATTGAGTGCTTGCCAACAGGGTGGGATCGTGTTCGTCAGCGCGATAGGGCGGTAAGTTGGGGAGGACCGCCGTGTCGTGACGCGCTTCTTGCGTGGGTGGCGTTACAACGCGATTGGGTGCGTTGTCTGGGATTTCTAGCGAAGCGTCGAAGTCTGCTGTGAATTCATCCATTGCAAAATCCCCCTCGTTCGCCACATCAGGGAGAGCGGGAGAATCTTGCCAATTCAAGAGCGGGTCCTGCTCGACACTCTTGGCGATGTTCAATACCCACTCAGGGGTGCTGGATTCAGTTTCCCCATACGTCAACCGACTGTCGTGCGATGTATCGGCGTTATCGGGAGCAAGGTAGCCCAAAGTGACGTCCTCGCCGTTACGCTCTGCCG
>CAIRDJ010000261.1 GCA_903877335.1 uncultured Chloroflexota bacterium
CAACAACCCTATAAAAAACTTCTTGACCATTTTTCTCCTCACTTAAGCATCAATCTCATGGGTTCATACTCACCCAACCACGGCATGAACGCGCAACCTATTGAATTCCTGCTTCAAAATATACCCCATCTTACGACAAATAAATGCACATTCTCTTACACCCGTCGTTTCTTAAAGAAACTTTATTTGTAAATGGCAATTTTCATCCCACCTCATCAAGGTTATAGAGTTGTAACAGAATGTTACAATCCACAAACAGTAATTCGGATTACTGATAATCTAATGCGGATTAGTTTTTAAGACGAATTTTGAGGCGCGTAACGCCTTTCACAAGCGGGGTTTATAGGCATGTGACATCCGTTTAGGATGCAATCAAACAGAAGAATGAGGCAGAATACACCCGACACGCGAGTTCGGCTACCACACTTCGCTCGTGCATCCGGTTCAGCGTACCCTGCCTCTCCTAGCATATCATGGAGACTGCAATGTCAAAACGTGTACTTATTCTTGGCGGTGATGGTTATCTGGGTTGGGCACAGGCAATGTATTTGTCTGAGCGTGGGTATGAAGTGGCGGTCTTGGACAACATGGCACGCCGTCAGTTTGATTTGAACGAGGGCTTTGAGAGCCTCTTGCCGATTGCCACGCTACACCGTCGGGCGGCACTGTGGCATACGTTGACGGGTAAGACGATTGGCGTTTATGCCGGGGATGTGTGCGACTATGAATTTTTGTCGCGGGCATTTCAAGAATTCGCGCCGGATGCCATCGTGCATCACGGCGAACAACGCGCCGCCCCCTACTCGATGATTGACCGCCAGCACGCGGTTTATACCCAATACAACAATGTGATTGGCACGCTCAACGTGCTGTATGCCATCAAAGAATTTGCCCCCACCGCACACTTGGTCAAGCTGGGGACAATGGGCGAATATGGCACCCCCAACATTGACATTGAGGAGGGCTTCATTGAGATTCATCACAACGGGCGTAGCGACCTCCTCCCCTTCCCCAAGCAACCCGGCTCCTTCTATCACCTCAGCAAAGTGCACGATTCCCATAACATCATGTTCACATGCAAAGTTTGGGGGATTGCCGCCACCGACTTGAATCAAGGGATTGTGTACGATGTGCAAACAGCAGAGGCAGATCGCCATCCTGACTTGGCGACGCGCTATGACTACGACCAAATTTATGGGACTGCGCTCAACCGCTTTTGTGTGCAAGCAGCGGTAGGATTCCCGCTCACGGTTTATGGGAGTGGCAAGCAAACCCGTAGCTACATCAACATCAAAGACACCGTGCGTTGCATTGAACTGGCAATCTTAAATCCTGCCAAAGCAGGGGAATATCGCGTTTTCAATCAGATTACGGAGTGGTTCTCGGTGATGGAACTGGCGGAGCGCGTGCATCGTGTGGCAGGGGAGATGGGCTTGGCGGTTGAACTCAATCAAATCGCGAACCCGCGCGTCGAATCCGAAAACCATTACTACAACGTCAAGCACAGCAAGCTGGTTGAACTCGGTTTAGAACCGCATCTGCTGGATGATAACGTGATCCGTCGCCTGATTCAGATCGCGCTTGACCACCGCGACCGCATCAACACGCAACAGATTTTACCCTCTGTGTCATGGCGCAAGACTTCCAACCAAGTCACCGCCACCGAGCCAGCATGGGCCTAACCCTACCAATCATTCACGGGGTGGCACGTTGCCACCCCCACCCAGAGGCAACCACTCATGAAAATTGCAATCTTCACGGAAACTTTTTTGCCCAAGCTAGACGGCATGGTGACTGTTACCTGTTTGTTGCTGGAGCATTTGCGACGCATTCACGCCGAGGTGATGGTCTTTGTGCCCGGATCACCCGTCACAGAATACGCGGGCTTTCCCATTGTGGGCTTAGGAGGACTCCCCGCGCCCATGTATCCAGAGCTTTCGTTAGCCGTGCCCATGAGCCAAACCTACCAAACGTTGCGTGCCTTCAACCCTGATGTGATTCATGTGATGAACCCGGTGGTGGCAGGGGTGCGGGGGGTACAGTTCGCCAAGCGACTCAACAAACCGCTGATGGTGACGTTTCATACCCACTTGATGGAGATGGCGCGGTTTTATGGCTTCGGCATGTTTGAGGGGGTATTGTGGCAGTTGCATCGGATGGTGTATCAACAGGCAGATTGTGTGATGGCAACCTCACAGCATGCCCAGCACGACCTCATTCAGCACGGCTTTGGCGACGTGGGATTATGGAGGCGTGGGGTGGATACCAGTCGCTTTTCGCCCGAACACGCCACGCACGCCATGCGTCAACGCTTGTTGGGGGGCAATCCTGATGGCACGCTCCTGTTATCCGCGGGCAGGCTTGCACCAGAAAAACAAGTTGAGCAAATCCGCGAGGTGTTGGATGCTGTGCCCAACGTGCATTTCGCAATTGTGGGGGACGGACCCCACCGCAAAGCATTGGAAGCACATTACAAAAACTATCCCGTCACCTTCTTGGGGTATATGGCGGGGCGTGAATTGAGTGAAGCGTATGCTTCGGCAGACTTATTTGTCTTCCCCTCCTCCTCCATTGAGACCTTCGGGTTGGTGGCAGTGGAGGCGATGGCTTCTGGCTTGCCCATTGTCGCCAGTCGAGTGGGGGGCATACCGGAACTGATTCGGGATGGGATCAACGGCTTTTCATTCAGGGAAAATGATACGGCTACGCTGGTTCAACATGTACACCACTTGGTTGCTCACCCCGAAACTTGGGACAGACTGGGGTGGAACGCACGTCAAACGGTGGCGCGGTTGGACTGGGGGATCATCATGGACGAGTTCTTTGAGGTGTATCATCGCTTGATTGCACGTGACAAAGCGCGTGCCAGATCGGTCGCTCAAAGCATCTAACGGGACATCCTGACCGAATCCCTGTGCAAGTTGACAGGGGTCTCATTGCCAGCGTGGGGGGGATGCACTGCCTTTTGGTCAACCACTCCCATTGACGAAAAGGTTCAAATTAGCTTTTGAGGACGGCGTTCACAGCTTGCACGGCATCCGCGCCCCCTACTCCTTGACCACAGGGAGTTGAAAACCAAATGTGCTGCCTTGATGGGGAACACTCTCGAAGATAATGGTCCCTTTGTGGCGTTCAATGATGCGCTTCACTAAGTACAACCCCAACCCCGTGCCGCTGATTTTACGAGTTTCGGCAGACTTGGCGCGGTAAAACGGCTCAAACAGCTTGGCTTGCTGTTTGAGAGGGACTCCATAGCCATTGTCCGTTACACGGAAAGTCACGCCCTCATCGTTGAGGGTTAGTGAAACTTGAATGCGCCCGCTTGCCTCTGGGGTAAATTTGACCGCGTTAGAAATTAAGTTGCTGATCGCTTCGCCCAGCTCAGTCGAATCTCCAGCTACCCACACAACCTCGGGGAAGAGCATCAGCGTGAAGTTGTGCCCACTCTTGCCGCGGTAGAACTCGTAAACGGAACGAACGGTGTCGGCTAGATTGATTTTTGCGGTGTAGCCTTGTGCCCATTGGCTTTCGATGCGCTCTAGCGAAAGAATGTCGCTGACTATTTTTTGCATGCGCATGAACCCGTGCGTTAGTTCATCCATGAACGCGCGGTGCTGGTCGCTCATGTGTGCGTACAAGTCTTCACGTAGCAGTTCAACATAGCCCTGTAAAGCCGTGAGTGGGTTGCGCAAATCATGCGCCGCCAGACGGAGCCTATCGGTTTTTATTTGTTCAAGTTGTTGAGCCTGGTGCAACTGGTCTTCAAGCTGGTTGTGTTGCGCGTGCTGGCGGATGGCATAGCGCAGGGCACGCGCCAACAATTGGGGACTGAGTCTCGACTTTTCGAGGTAATCACTTGCGCCCGCCTCGAGCGCGAGTTCATCAATGCCCCCCTCCTCTGCGTTCGACAGGAGCAACATGGGCACGCGCGAACCTTGCGAACGTGCCAACCGAATGAGTTCTACCCCGTTCTTTTCCCCCAGATGCTGGTCTATGATGTAGGCATGATGTTCGTTCTGGAGGATGATGGCTAACCCTTCCTCAAAGTTGTTCACCCAATCCAAAATATGCCCAGAACCTGCCATCTCAGCGACCACAGCGGCAATGCGTAAAAATTCGTCTTCATCATCCTCGACCAGCACGAGTCTATACGCGCTCATCATGTTCCAATGACCAGTCCTGATCGTCCTCGTCATCGTCGCTTTGAGGGGGAATCCAACCTGCCGCGTGCATTTCTTCCAGCAAGCGCGCCAACGTCTCATCTGCCAACCGAACTTGCCACACCCCGTCCACGTCTGGCTCAATGGCAAGCACGCCTTCAACCTGCATCTCCTCCATGCACTGACTCACCAACTCGGTTGGCTCATCAATCAGTGCGGCGATCTCATCGGGGGTGACGCTGTTGGTTGCCCCGGTTTCTTCCAAAAATTCCAGCAAATCATCGAAGAGAAATTCTTTAATCTGCTGACGTTTTTTATCGAGGTTCATCTCTCATTCTCCTGTTGTATCGTTGACTTGTCCTAGAATGATCGTGCCGTCGCGCGTGCCCAACGCAACCGTTTGACCGTCGTGGCTAAACTCAACAGCGGTGATCGCTTGATGGGGGCTAAAGTCCCAAGTTTGTAGCAGGATTCCGTTGGTCAGTTCCCACAAATATAGCCCGCCCCGATCATCAGAGGAGAGCACCCAACCATTGGGGGCAACATCCAACGCCTGTACAGGGGCGGCATGCTCCCATTGATGGATCACCCCGTTGTTGGCAAGTTGCCAAACATCCACAGTGCGATCATCGCTGGCGGAAAGCAGAAAGTCGCCGTCGGCGGTAAAGCGCAAGGCGTTGACCGCCTGGTCATGCGTGTGTAAGGTGGCAACGCGCGTGCCTGTCTCACGCTCCCACAAGACCACCTGGTCAGCGGGAAAACCAACGGCAACCGCCAACAACGTGGCATCTGGAGAAAACGCCAAAGCGCGGACAGAAAGCGCATCTTGCACCAGAACGTGTGCTTCTGTGCTGGTATCTTCCAAATCGAATAGGCGTACTGTGCCATCCCCCACACCCAACGCCAACCACTCCCCATCATCCGAGACGGTCAGGTCAATGATGGGGGAGGTGTAACCGAGTCGCGTGTTACGGGTGGCAGTTTGAATATCCCAAAAGTAAGCCTGACCGGTGAACCCACCGGTGATGAGTTGGTCATCGGTGGCATCAAAGGCAACCGCGCGAACTTCGCTCAATTGCCCATCAAGGCGCAAGCGTTCGCTATCGTCCTCTAGTGACCAAAGGCGCGTGGTAATATCATTGCTCCCACTTGCCAAAAGCATCCCATCGCGGCTAAAAGCCAGATCATTCACCTGTAAGTCATGCTTGCCCCGCAAGGGTTCGGTGAATACGACATAATCTAAGGTGGGGGATGGGTTGGACGTTTGAGCCAGCACCCAAAACACACCTGCTAAAATATCGTGAATGCGTAAATTCGCCATCCCCACGTTCCTTTTAGGCTAGTTATCTTAGCGGTATCGCTCAATCACCGCGCTGTCGTTTAAGGTATTGATCCACTCGGTGAAGAGGGCTTTTGCCACCTGTTCTTGCTTCTCAGCAGTCAGAGGCAGCGTATCAAATTCAAGCGTTTGGATGATATGATAGCCTAGTCGGGTGGCAACGGGGGCTGAAATTTGCCCCCCTTCTAGCGCGAAAGCGGTCTGTGCCACCAGTGGCTCTAGCAATTCTGGCTCGGTGAACCACCCCAAGTCCCCTCCCTCTTCGCGCGTGGTGACGTCCAAAGAGTAGAGACGCGCCAATTCTACAAAGTCTTCCCCGTTGTTTAAGCGCACCAAGACTTCATCCGCTTGTTCTTTGGTGCTAACCAAGATGTGGCGAGCGTGCACTTGGATGGCATCCGTGGCAACTTCCCCCACCACCCAATCGCGCATTTGCGCGGTGAGGAGCTGAGCGCGTAGCTCCTGCCGAAAGGTATCTGCGGTGAATAGGTTTTGGTCTAGCCATGCTTGCCACGCCGCTGCATCGCCCCCCACCAGCGTTTGCAACGCCACAATCTCTGCATCGAGCATCTCGTCGTTCACGGTGATGCCTTGTTGTTGCGCTTGCTGCTCGATCAAGGCTTGGGTGATGAGGTCATTCAAGACCTTGTCCTCCAGCGAGGTCACATCCGCCACTGCTGCGCCATGCTGCTGGCGAGCCAACACCGCCTCAAAGTAGGCAGTAGAAATGGGAACGCCATTCACTAAGGCGACATGTTCCCCGTTGGTGGAGGCAACTGCTTCCGCAGACGATGCTGCAAGGGTGGGGGCAGTGGGGGCGGGGGCAACCGTCCCACCACATGAGGCGATGAGCAGCATCACCCAAACCGACATAACAAGATCAATGAGTATTGTGCGCTTCATGCCATTCACTCCAGTTTGACGGGGAAATACCCCACCCAAACTATCAAAAGTTGATGCACCATACAAGTCCTATTCTACGGGGGATGGGTTATACTAGGTGAAACATAAACAGGACAATTCAGTCGGAGAAAGATCACTATGGCGAGATGGAGTAGTTTTTCTAGCTTTTTGGCAGAGGCTTGGAATGGTTCAGCGGACCAGCGACAGGCGTTGGTGGATGCCCTTTTACAAGAGCGCACCGAGTGGCCCTGGATTAATGGAACGGAAGCAACCTTCATCTGTACTGGCTCACGGGTTGAATCCGCTGCGCTTAACCTAGACAACCTCAAGACCGATCCCCCGCTCAAAGCGATGGTGCGCCTAGAGGGAACAGATTTACACTACGTCAATCATGTTTTTGCTGAGGATGATTTACTCGATTATTTGATCGCCATTAACGACCCCATGACCCCTCTCGCGAGAGAGACCAACCTGACCACGCGCGTGGCGAAACATTGGAAGATAGACACCCATAATCCCAAACAGATGCAAACCGCCAC
>CAIRDJ010000262.1 GCA_903877335.1 uncultured Chloroflexota bacterium
CAAAGTCCCAGCTTTATGATGGCGTTGTGAATAGGGTTCGGCAACCACCCCTTCAAGGTCAAACTGATCTTGTGACAAGATTGACCATGCAATTGCAAATTGGTCATCAATTTCGTTATGCGCGTCGGTATCAATCAATAAACGTATTTTGCCCGTTGGTAATGCTAGGCGTTCACGCATTTCAGCTTCGGTTAAAGTGGGGAACATAATCCGCTTCCTTTAATATAGTGATGCCAAATCAGTGGCATTTTGCTGACGCACCTGATTCTCGTTGGCAATGATTGTGGTTAATCGTTTGGAATAGTCCAACATATCAACTTCTGGGTTACCATCAATGACAGGTTGTATCCAATTTTCGGGTATCGCATCTACACCATGTAATGCTCCGGCTAGTGCGCCGGCAACACTGGCATAACTGTCTTTATCACGCCCATACATAATGGAACCCACGATAGATTTATACACATCACCCTCTGCCGCCACAAACATCGCCAGCGCGACGACTAAGGTATGGGTAGCTTCTGAGAACAGGTGCCCCCATTCAAGGATGTCCATGAGTGGTTGACGCAGGGCAAAGACATCTTTAAGATCACGCGCAACGACGAGGGCTTGGTCAAGGAATTTGAGATTGGGATCATAACGCCAATCCATGAGGTGCCACTTATCACCCTCACGGCGACGGGCAAAGTTCAAATGAGCGGACCGAGCCACTTCAATGATAGAATCGACCGTCGCGTTAGGGCGCATCGCTTCGGCTAAAGCCGCCACAAAAAATGCAGAGGCAGTGCGGGCATACCCTTCGGTTAAAAATCCGAGATCATATCCCAATTGATACGCGGCATCAGGATCACACGCAGTCATCAAGCCCAATGGAGAATTTGCCATTAGTGAACCATTTGTTGGTTCACCACTAAAGACCGCTTTGTCTTCACGCCAAATGGCTTTCTTGTAGTATTCCTCAATGAAACCCTCGTACATTTCATCGGGGGCAGAGTGGTAAGCATTGGCTAATGCTTGTACAAGATCACCCTGACGCGGTGTGCCGTTGGCTAGAAAAATGGCTTCACAGTGGACATGCTTGAGGCGGGTATCATCGGTATAGGCACCGATGCGGTCACCCTCCCCAAAGTGAGCATGAAAACTAGGAGGATTGGTATAAGGTACATATTGGTCAAGGTTGCCATATTTGGCGTAGATGTCTTCAGGTTCCATCTTTTCGACGGGCCCACCTAACGCATCACCAATAGCGCCACCGAGCATTGCCCCATAGACTTTTTTGAACAGGAGGGTGTTTTCCATGATGAATTCTATTCCTTCGGCAAGAGCCATATCTGTTCGGTGGGCAAGTGTAAGTTAACTGTGTCGCCCTTATTGCCTGCAAACCTAATGGGCCCATTCACTAACCACCGATTACCGTTCACCATCAGTTGAAGTTGTGAATAAGTTCCCATATAAACATGGGTGATAAGTTCACCATGAATGCAATTTTCGTTTATCGTCGTCGTGAGTACCACATCTTCGGGGCGCACTGAAACCACCACATCACCATTGGGTTGGTTGACAATATTCGGGTCAATTTTAAGTGTGCCCAACGGGGTGTTTACCGTGTCGCCACTACGGGTTCCCGTTAAAAAGTTTTCATTACGAAAGAACCGCGCCACCCCAATGGTGGAAGGTTGCTGATAAAATGCTTGAGGTACATCAAATTGTTGCAAGACACCTTCAAACATCAACGCAATTCGATCTGCTAACATAACCGCTTCTTCTTGGTCATGCGTCACAAAGATAGACGTAATCCCGGTTTCGCGTTGGATACTGCGAATAAGCTCGCGCATCTCAAGGCGTAGGTTCGCATCCAAATTGGCGAGCGGTTCATCTAGCAGTAGGATATTGGGCTTAACAATCAACGCCCGTGCTAACGCAATCCGCTGTTGTTGACCACCGGAAAGCTCATGGGGGCGACGGTTCTCATATCCGGGAAGTCGTACCAATTCGAGCATCTCACTGACACGGCGGTCAATTTCAGCACGATTTACACCTGCCATTCTTAGCCCAAATCCAACGTTTTGAGCAACGTTCATCGTAGGAAACAGCAAATGCTTTTGAAAGACCATGACTGCCCCGCGTTTTTCGGTGGGGACATTGAGGATGGACTTACCATCAAACAAGACATCACCACTCGTAGGTAACAATAACCCCGTAATCATACGTAAGGTCGTGGTTTTCCCACAACCAGAAGGTCCCAAGAAAGCGATGAGTTCGCCACTGTTGATTTCTAAATTGAGTTGATTGACCGCAACGACATCGTCAAAAAGTCGGGTAAGGTTGTTAATGGTCAAAATTGTCATAGTCTACCGAAACCTCCCATGACGGATGATTCTTTACCAAGTTGTCGAGATGTCAAAACCAGCACCAGAATAGCGGGTGCCACAAATATAAGGCTGATGGCTGAGGCGTTCGAGTAATTGACACCACTAATGAAGGGGAACAAGACCATAGGCAGTGTAATAATCTTGCCACCACCAATTAACAGAGTGGTGACATATTGCCCCCAGCTAATCAAGAAGGTGAACATCAAAGCCACTGTCATACCGGGTAAAATACCCGGAAACGTGACATTCCAGAACACTTGCCATGGGTTCGCCCCAAGGGTACGCGCACTGTCTTCTAAAAGGGTTCCATAATTGGCAAAGACACTCGTCATGACCAATACAAAATATGGAATACAAGGGATGAGATGGACTAAACTCACGCCGATATAACTATCGGTGAGACCGAGTCGAATAAAAACTTGGTGGATTCCTAATGTAGACACCAACCCCGGCACAATGATGGGGACCATCAACACCCATTCAATGACGGCTTTACCCGGAAATTCATGGAGTGCGATGGCACGCGAAGCGGGTAACCCCACCAAGATCGACATAAAGCATGACAACAACGCAATATACAAGCTATTTAAGAAGCTTTCACCGACCCGTGATGAATCTGTGAACACATATTCCCATGAATCCAGACTCCAACTGGTGGGTAGCAAATCTGGGAAAAACCATCGAAAGGAGAATGACCAAACGATCTGAGGAATTACGGGGGCAAGTACCGCAACAACGATAAAAATGATGGTAAACCAGCGAATAAATCTTTGCATCTTAAAATCTACCTATCGGTTAACCGCTAGTCGTGCCAATCGTTTGTATGTCACCAACAATCCAATCGCTAAAACAGCTAAAATGACGCTGACTGCCATGGCTTGTGGACGCAGGGATAAGTCGGGGTCTTGGTAATTTTCGAACGCCAACACGGGTAGTGTGGTTGGGTGCCGAACCCCTAGCAAAAGCGGAATTTCATAGTTCGCAAACACATAGGCGAACACAATAATGGAAGTCGAAAGCACCCCCGGCAAAATGAGGGGCAATAAAACAAAACGGAAACGCTGCCAGCGATTGGCTCCTAATGTCTGCGCAATTTCCTCATATTGTGGACCCACACCCTGTAAGACCGCTAAAACCACAATCCCAATAAAGGGCACTTCTTTCCAGAGGTAGGTCAAAATCATCGCAATCCCATTGCGGTCAAAGACCATCACCGGAAAATCACGCGGGACTTGGGTAAGACCCAACTCAACCGAGATACGCGAGAGAACACCGCTTTGTGTGACGAGTAACACAATGCCAGAGGCTGCTACCAAATGAGGGATCGGAATCGGAATTTGAAAGATGAACGTAAACAGTTGACTTCCTCGGAATTGGTGTCTTAAAACCATCGCGAAACCAATCGCAAAAACACATGATAAGAACGTACTTATAAAAGCGATGCGGAATGTCAACCACAACGACAAAA
>CAIRDJ010000263.1 GCA_903877335.1 uncultured Chloroflexota bacterium
CATGCTCACTCAACTGATGGACATCGGCAAGCGTGAAGGGGTGAAGCGCATCTTCGGGAAGTTGCTCATCAAGAATAGCCAATCCGTGGGCTTCCTCCACCGCTTAGGGTTCACCACCCAACCGATGGCAGATCAAGACGGCGTGCTGATTGGCATGAAAGAACTGTAGTCTCTAAGTGTGGTTGCCTGCCTCAAAACAGCGAAAGTTGTTGGGGGGCAGGTGGCTTACGCAGAGATTTGGGCTTGAGCAAGCCATATTGTTCTAACCAGTCACAGCTGGGTCCTTCCCAACCAAACACCTCTAACGCCACCAGTCCACCCTCGAAGCGCACCCCTTCTTGTAACAACCGCTGCTGTTGTTCACGGGCGGCGGTGCTTCCGCTGGGCAGGCTAATCCCACCTTTGCTGTTGATGATCCGCCACCATGGGACAACAGGCGACAAGGGCGTGCCGTCCACATCACGGAAAGAAACTGCGTTGAGTGCTTCTCCCACCCATTTTGAGCCAAGCCGTTGGAAGTGGTCGGCTTCGTCAGGGAAGGGAGGGGGGATGATGGAGGCGATTTGCCCATACGTGCTGACCACCCCAACGGGCACTTGTCGCACGATTTGCCACACGAGCGGGTAGAACGTATCAGGATTGGGGGAGGTGTGCATGATCGTATCGAAGCTATGGGAGAATTGCATCCATTGTAACGGATGCAACGCTCCACGCAAACAATAAGTGAGTCGTCAGTATCGTGTCCCCACGTGTGCAAACCACCAGCACGAGATAAACATCGCATAAGTAGCCTTTTATCTGATGTGCTATTGTGCGAACAGCAACGCATGATCGCCCTGTGTATCGGTCAATAATCGCCCTCGCGCATCGTATAGCCCAGCGATCAAGCTGAAGTGCGTGGTGGGGGTGGGTAGGGTGAGCGTGTGACGATCCATGATGTATTCGCCGACTCGCCATGTGGTGGTGGGGCGTTCTCCCTGTGAGGGGGTTTGATCGCTTTGGGCGATGAGTTGCCCGTTAGCGTCCAACGCTTGGACAAACGCGGTGTAATCGGTGGGGAGGGGTGCATCTGTTTGCCACACCAGCACCACCTCATAGCCTGTGTCCACCTGCTCCAAATCCATCCCGACTAGGGTGATTGCCTGCTCAAAGCCAATATCCAGCGCGTAGGCTACGGGTGGGCGTTCCATCACAGACGGGCGATGCACCACCTCGAACGTGAGCAAGGGGGTGGGATCATCAACCAACTTGAGCGTGGCAGTGCCACTTTGTGCGTCATGTGAAAGGGTGAAAACGCGCCAGTCACGTTTCACGTTGGCATCGGTGGGTGGGGGGGCGGGGATCAATTGCATCGGCACATTGGGGGTGTGCAATTCCAGCGCAGGCAAAACAGGCGCAGGGGCGTTCCAGAGCAACTCAAGATATACCGCATCCCCATTGTGATAGCGCAACCCCTCCGATGCGGTGGGTTGAATCACCGTCACGCTGGCTAGGTCGTCGCTGGCTACCCAGTCCGCCCCCTCTTGTGGATGCCAAGTTCCGATCACTTGTGTTTTCCCTCGTGGATGTTGCCCCAATAGGACATCGTAGCCCTCCAAGTGATCGAGGTCGTACAGGGTGAGGGTCACGGTGTAGGGTTCGGATGGTGCGCCCAGTGGCAAACGGAAATGTGGGAATGCTGTCAAGACTTCGCCCAGCGTGCCATCGGTGCTGGTGCGCCCGTTTGCCGTGGCGAAAACCCCTTCGGCGCGTGTCACCTCCCGTTGATGCTGGTTCATCACGCGCACGACTGCTTTCAGTTCTGCTGAGGTGGGTTGGGTGAGGCGCAAGCGAATGGGCAAGCACACCGCCTGATTGGCAACGAAATCCAGCGGAAGCCCTCCCACTTCTAACACTTGCCCCACTTCAAAGGTGGCATCAAACGGGTGTAAGCTGGGGAGGACGGAAGCCACTTGGGGGTAAAGCTCGCTCCCCATGCCGTTGAATTGGGTGAAGGTGGTGAGTTGAGTTGTCCCGTGTGACAGCACACACGGCAACATTCCGCGATAGTCCGCCCGTTGCGTATACCACACATTGAGCGAGACGCGCCCGTCAGGGGGCAGGTGTGGCAAAATCTCGTGCAGGTCTGCCCCTTCGGGTAGGGTGATGCGCTGGGCAGACACGCCCAACCGCTCCCAATAGTACGCCAGTTCGTAGCGGTCGGCATAGCTCCACGCGAGGACGCTATCGTCAGCGTTGAGCGTATCGCGGTAATGTTCCACCAACGCGCGGACATCCTCTTTCTGATAGGCGGGATCAGTCGCCCTCAAGTTCAGGTTAAGGAACAGTGCCCCCACCCAACACCCCACCCACAACATTCCTAGCCCCCGTGGGAGGCGTGTCAGCGTGTGCCCCGCCCAAACCCACAGCATCGGCAATAGCATAATCAAATATCGCCCGTGCAGCTCATTCCCCAAAATGCCCAACGCAAGCCACACCCCGCCCAAGAGCAAGCCCACCGACAGTACCCTCTCACGCAACCGAGCCGATCGCCAATCCGTCGCCAATAGCAACACCGCGCCGTTGATCGTGCTGATGAGCGTGAGCGTGGGGGAGTGCCCCACGGCTTCCCACGGCATCACCCACAGAGCCTCCCACAGCTTAAAGGTGAGGGGCGTGGTGCGGATGAGGGCGCTGTTGGCATCATTCAGGCTCAAGAAGCGTTGTAAGTACGGCAACCACAGCAACCCGACGATCGCTTGTGAGATGCCCCAGCGCAACCATCCGCGCGGACGGCGTTGGATGCCCCACAGGATGCCCATTATCCCTAGCCACGCGATCACCACAGGGGCGGTGTTGTGACTGTACAACAAGAGCACTTCGGCGGGGAGCATCCACAACAACCCCACGCGCAACCGCCCGCGTTGTAACTGGGCAAAGCCGATGGCGATCATCATGACCAGCATTGCCAAGAGGGTATACATGCGCGCCTCGCGCATTGCCCACCAAAACGGGGCAGAGCTTACGCCAACGAGCGCAACCGCCAG
>CAIRDJ010000264.1 GCA_903877335.1 uncultured Chloroflexota bacterium
CATTCCTCATCTATAACACGGTGATGTTCAATGTGGTACAACGTCGCCCGATCATTGGCACGTTGCGCAGTTTGGGGGCAACCCAACGCACCATCTTCGCCCTCATCCTGAGCGAGGCTTTGTTGCTGGGGCTGATCGGAACGGTGGTGGGCATTGGGTTAGGGGCGATCTTGGGGCGCGGTGCGGTCAATATCGTCTCCCAGTCCATCAGCAACCTCTACTACACCGTCAACATCCAAAGCGTGGTGGTCACGCCTTTCACCTTGCTCAAGGGTAGCCTGATCGGTCTTGCCATCAGCACCGTTGCCGCGCTCATTCCCTCGTGGGATGCCACGCGCACCGCGCCCATCGGCGTAATGCGTCGCTCTGCCTTAGAGGATCAAACGCGCCAATTGCTCCCCTACATCACTGCGCTGGCGTTGTGCCTCAACTTGGTCGGGTTGGCGTTGTTGTTCCTCCCCACCCATAGCATCGTCGTCAGTTTTGCGGCGTTGTTTGCGATCGTGCTGGGGGGCGCACTGTTCACCCCGATTTTGTTGGTGGGGGTCATGCGTGCCATCACCCCCATCATGAGCCGCACTTTCGGCTTGTTGGGGCGCATGGCACCGCGTGCCGTCGAACGTTCGCTAAGCCGTACCTCGATCGCGGTTGCTGCGCTCACCATCGCGGTGAGTGTGATTGTGGGGGTGAGCGTGATGATTAGCAGTTTCCGCTCTTCGGTGGCGGATTGGCTCACGGCAACGTTGAGCGCAGACATTTATATTTCTGCCCCTCAACTAACTGCCACGCAAGCCAGCATCGGGTTCGCTGATGAAATCGTCCAGCAAGTGCGCGAGGTGGAAGGCGTGGTGGATGTTTCTGTCGCCCGCGCTGTACAAGTCGTTGCCCCCTCCCAACCCACCCTTCCCCCTGTCAACCTCACAGCTGTCCTGTGGGATACGGCGCAAGATCGCCGTCGCTTCGCGTGGTACAACGCGCCCACCCCCAACCATCAAGACGCGCTGGACAGTGGGCAGGTGATGGTTTCAGAGGCGTTCGCTTTCAAGCGTGGCATCACCCCCGCCAACGCCACACTCACGCTCTTGACCGATCAAGGGGAGCGCACCTTTGACATCTTCGGGGTCTTCTTTGATTACAGTAGCGATCAAGGGACGGTCTTCATGAGCTTAGAGACCTACCGTCAATTCTGGAATGACCCGCAAGTGAGCAGTATCGCTGCCTATGTGGAAGAGCCAAGCCGTCTTGATAGCGTGATTGAGACCCTCAAGGCGGAAACGTTAGCAGGATATGATCTGGTCGTGCAAAGCAACCGCACTCTGCGCGATGGCGTGTTCGTGGTGTTCGACCAAGCGTTTAGCATCACGGTCGCGTTGCGGTTGCTTGCAACGATTGTTGCCTTCATCGGGATTCTTTCGGCATTGCTTTCGCTTCAACTAGAGAACACACGCCAGTATGGTCTCATGCGTGCCATTGGGCTAACTCCCCAACAACTGGGTCGCTTCACCCTGTTACAAACCGGCTTGATGGGGTTGGTAGCGGGCTTGCTTGCAGTCCCGATTGGGTTGGCATTGGCGGCGGTGTTGGTCTTTGTGATTAACATTCGCTCGTTTGGTTGGAGCATGGGCTTCATCCCGCTTCCCAGCGAACTCACCCAAGCGTTCAGCGTTTCGCTGGTGGCGGCACTATTGGCAGGCGTTTACCCCGCGTGGAAACTGGGACGCTTGGTGACGGCACGCGCCTTGCGAGCAGAATAACCCCGCAACACAGCATGAGGTGGGACGGGTCTAGCTCTGCCCCACCTCAACGAGGGCGATCATTGCAGTCGGTTGCGTCGTCCTAGGGTGAAACGACAAAGTTTAGCGATAAAACCTTCTTGACCATCACGTGCAGTACGGCGTCTACAGGGAAATCGGTCATTACCCAGTACCACTCCATTCACCTGATTGGGAGGGGTGGAACACACCCCTAATGTGCGCACCACTATGCTGTGCTTGTGTAGAGGGAATACAACGGCTCTTTGGGCACGTTCGCCTCATTCACTAACCCATATCCATTGTGCATTGAATCCGCCCACGCATACCAAATCAGCGCAGCAATTTTTTCTGGATGGCGCGCTTGCAAGTATTGAATGAACCCCTTGGCATAGTCACTAACGGAACTGATTGAAGCGTTCGGTTGATCCAACACGCCCCATTCTGTAATCCACATGCGCTTATTGGGCAATGCACTCCAGTAGGCTTGAATCTCCTCCTCGATGTGTCCAAAGATCGTGAAGTTTGTCCCCACTACAGGACCGCGCCCATACGGATGAAAGGCAAGTCCATCTGGACGAACCGAGCTAGGGAGTGCAGAGAGCGTGGCACGCGCATAATTTGCACCGCGTTGGGGTCCTCCGGTGTGTCCCCCCGTGATGATCGGAGTGGAAGGATCCACGGTGCGGATGGCAGAGATGGTCTTGAAGAGCAAATTGGCATAGTCCAGCGCATTCATGCGCACCGAAGCGACAGCTCCTTCGTGGGCATCTTGTTCATTCCAAATCTGATGGGCGGCGATCCACCCGCGCCCTGCGTAGCGTGCCGCGATGCTTCGCACAAACTCGGCGAAGCGTTGCCCCAGCTCATTCCACTTGGCGGAGTCCATTCGTTCCCAAACATACCCTGCCCCTTCGCCATAGGTTTGGTGAGTGTAAACCAAGATCACTTTTTTGCCAGCACTCGCACACGCTCGTAAATAGGGTTCATACAAGCTATGTGCGCGGTTGAGGTCTTGGCTACCGGTTCCCATCGAGACATTATACAGCAACCGTACATATTGCATCTTGCCTAACTGGTTGGGATTGGGCTTGCCTGCCGCACTGAGCAAATCGAGGTTCACCCCATTGATGGCAAAACTGCGCGGGACTTTAGAGCGTGGGGATTTTGCTGTCAAAAACCATGCTGCACCAAACCCACTCACCCCCTTCTGTGTGACGAGGTTCACCCACAAGTTATCAGTGGCGTTGCTTTGCAACTTGACGATCGCCACGCCGTGCGGTTCCAGCGGACGAGCAACCTGGTCATTGTTAAAGTCACCCACTTTAGGAAAGTCTATACCCGGTCCACGACGAATGCGCAAGCCAAAGGTAGCTGTGGTCTGCAGCGTAAGTCCCTCGACATAAATCAACGGTAGCGGATCGACTGCGCCGGGCATTTTGTAGCGGTTGCCCGTATCATGACGCGCCTTTTGCACCACCAGCTTTATCCCGGCATCGCTGGCACATTCTCCAATTGGGTCGCCCACTTGAAGCTGTTGCCCACGCTGAACAACGATATTTTGTAAGTTGGTATAAGTGGTTAGGTAGCGATCGCGCCCGTGAACTGTCCCCACTTGGATATACGCACCATATCCAAGGCCATCCTCTTTATAAACGAGGGTGATAACCTCACCCGCCACCGCACAAATGACACAAGTTTCCAATTCAGCTGCGATGTCCATGCCTTCGTGAAAAAAACCATTGCCCAACGCCAGATCAAAGGGGCGCACGATGCGTAGGGTGCTACTTTCGGTTGCCCAATCCAAGGTGAACCGTGTATCTTGGTTCAACTCGGTTCCGAAGCGTTGCTGGCTCGTGACACGACCATTGAGCAACGTTGCCAATTGGGCAGGGGTGGGGGCATCCAAGACATCCACCGTCACCACACTAGGATAGGCACGACGAATGTGGGCGACGGGATCATCATTGAACCACACCCCCTTGGTTTTGACGGCGGAGATGGTCTTATACCGATTTAGATTCATTCCTTTGGGAGAGCGAACAACTGCCACCGACTTGAAGAACTCAACATATTTCTTGGTGGCCTGATACCAATCTAAAAAGTTTTGATCGGGCAAAACCAGTGCGTGGGTCATTTTTTCCGCCTTCAAACGGTCTATAAACGCTTGCCAAACTAACCTACAGCTGTCAATAATAAATTGTAGCGAAAATGCGGGAAACATGCTAACGCTCCTCCAAACTGATTGATATTGTTCACGATCACCTGATTTTATTGAAGGGCGCGATGATTGAGCACAACCACAATAATGGTGCATCGCCAAAGACGAAAGAGCATGATGATGAGAGTGGTGCCTGGTGGTGTTGAAGTGTTCATTCCCCACTGGATGAACGCCAATCACCCGCAAGTACAAGCATTCATCCATAAGAGCCTGGCGGAACTAGAGACTCACATCCGTCCAACACCGCTTGAAATAACAAGCCCGCACACGATCTATGAACTGGTTGAGCAGTGGTCGAAAAAGATCGGCGTACAACCGCAACGTGTACAAATCCGCGCCATGTACAAAAAGTGGGGATCGTGTAGCAACCGGGGAAACATCACCTTCAACCGCGCATTGTGTTGGCTTCCTGTGGAGCTGGTTGAATATGTCGTGGTGCATGAGTTGGTGCACCTACTTGAGTTCAACCACGGAAAGGGGTTTCAGCACCTCATGACCACTCACCTGGCGGATTGGCGCAAACGAGAAGAGACGCTCAACCGCGACCATTCCACCTACGGGGAAATATGTTAACTTAGAATGTGGCACGCGGTGGAAGGCGGTTTGAGAATCAGATTGGTCGCTGGGGTTGCCTTTTTCCTGCTTGGGCTAATCGAATTGATGCCATTCACAAAGTTTGCCCCGCTGCGTCTATCAGAGTGAGCCTGCATGCCTTTCGATCATCCTACTATACTTTCTCGCCGTTTTGTCTTTCCTGTGCTGTTACAAGCGCTTGCCCTCTCTGTTTGGCTATATTTGTGTGGAACCATCTGGTTGGAAGAAAAACGCCTCACGCTTTGGTTAACCGCCATGGGGGGGAGTGGATTGGTAGCCACCCTCACCCAACTACTCATCTTGCCGCATTGGTTGCGTCATGAACGCTTGGACTGGTTGGTCTATGGTGTGCTAGGAAGCCTCACGGGAACCGCCCTGCTGTATGCAGCAGTTTGGTATGCGGACAACCTAACAGGAGCGACTCTCTATGGGTTAGCCTTGGGGATTATTCAGTGGTCTATCCTGCGCGATGCCCCACGTAAAACGTGGCGCTGGATGATCGCCAGCACGCTTGGGTATTTGATGCTGGGGGTGGGCTTCCTGATTGCGCGTTCTGCGTTTGTACTGGCATCTCCCATTGGTTATGAGTGGGGCGTGTTTGCAACAGGATGTGCGGTAGCTGCTCTGCTCCACTCGATTACAACGCTTTGGACTTTAGAGTGGTTGTGACGCTCGATCCATAGCACGCTAAAATCCGTCGTGCTCATAGAAGTAGTTGAACAAGCGACAACATAATTCGGTTCATGCGTTTGGGACGCTCGTCACTGACGAGCAACACGCCAAGCGCGTTGGCACGTCTGTTGGGAACAGCGTTGCAATTTGATCGCTAAATGCCTGTTTTGAGCGTAGGGCGAGGCGTTGAATCTGTCCACAACGCAGTTCAATGCACAATTGCGAATGCTGCGGACGGCAAAGCATGCTAAAAATGAACGAAAAAGGAGGCCCTTGAGCCTCCTTTTTTGCTGTGCATTGGTGATTGGTTGGCGTGGGTTACATCAACAAGCGCATCGGATTCTCTAACAAGTTCTTGAGGTATGCCATAAATTCACCGGCTTCTGCGCCATTCGCTACGCGGTGGTCAACGCTGATGGTGATCTTCATACGTGTTCCCACGCCCAACGTTCCATCAACCGCTACCACAGGGACAGATTTCGCTGACCCTACCGCCAAGATCAAAGATTCAGGCGGGTTCACAATGGCGACGAAATTATCCACATCAAACATGCCCAAGTTACTGATGGTGACGGTGCTACCGGCAACATCCTCTGGCTTGACCTTCCCATCACGCGCCCGCCCGATCATCTCGCGGTTGTGGGCGGCAAGGGCACCAATGGCGATCTTGTCTGCATCTTTGGCGACCACGTTGATTAGCCCGCCGTTTTCAAGCGCAACAGCGATCCCAACATTGACTTGGCGATGAATCACAAACTTGTCCCCATAGAAGTGGGTGTTGAAGTTCGGGAATTGACGGACGCTCAATGCCAACGCCTTCACTAGCATATCGTTCACGCTGATGCGCTTTGCCTTATCCTCAATGGTGGCGTTGAGTTGGTTGCGCAAGGCGGAAAGCGCATCAAGGTTGACCTCAGCGGTGATGTAGAAGTGTGGCACTTGTTGCTTAGACAAGACCATGCGCTCCGCAATTTTAGCGCGGAGTTTAGAAATATCTTGAATTTCGACATGATCCCCAACAGGCAGTTTGCCGTAGGTCGTTTGGGAGGGAACGCCACTTGCTACTGGAACAGACTGAGCAACTGAAGTGGGGGCAATCACTGGGGTGGCAACAGCAGGTGCAGGTGCAACAAAATTTTCAACATCTGCCTTCACAATGCGCCCATGCGGACCCGTTCCAGAAACTTGGGCAATGTCAATCCCGCGCTCTTCGGCAACTTTGCGTGCGACGGGCGAAATACGAAAGCGCCCATCATCGGTCGTGCTTGCGCCGTTACTGGTGCTAACAGGGGCAACGGGGGCGGATGCCTGTGCAGCGGGGGTGCTCACTACCGCAACAGGAGCAACAGGGGCGGATTCACCCTCTACCCCAACAAACCCAATCACCGCGCCAATCTGCAGATTCTCGCCGGGTTGGAACTTGAATTCCATGATTTTGCCCCCCAACGGAGAAGCAACTTCAACGGTGGTTTTATCGGTTTCAACTTCAGCGATGATGTCCCCTTGCTTGATGACATCACCAACTGCCTTTGTCCAATTGATGAGTAACGCTTCCTGCATATCCATGCCCAAATCAGGCATGATGAGTTCTTGAGCCATTTATAAGACCTCCCGAATAGTGGCGATTACTTTGTGTACATCTGGCAACGCCATGAGTTCAATATTCTTCGAGTATGGGAGCGGAACATCCGCAGAGGAGACACGCTTGATGGGCGCGTCCATATAGTCAAAGAGGTCTTCTTGAAGGCGCGTCGCAATTTCTGCCCCAACGTTGTACATGGGCAAAGCCTCTTCCACAATGACACAACGATTAGTCTTCTTGAAGCTGGCATAGACTGGCTCTAAATCAAGCGGACGCAACCAGCGCAAGTCAATGACCTCACACTCAATCCCTTCTTTTGCCAGTTCCTTAGCAGCGTCCAATGCCCAATGAACACCTCGCGCATACGCCACCAACGTGACGTGATGCCCCTCGCGCTTGACATCGCTCTTACCAATCGGAAGGGTGAAGTCGGGGTTGTCGTCCGGAATTTGACCGATCAGCGGATACAAGGCGATGGACTCGCTAAAGATGACGGGATTATCATCACGGATGGCGGCTTTCAACATGCCATACGCATCCAGCGGGGTGGAGGGCATGGCAACATACATGCCGGGGAAATGCGCAAAGATCACCTCTGGGGTGTGGGAGTGAGTTGCTGTCGCCTGCATCCCCCAACCCGAAGCCCAACGTAAGACCATCGGCACTTTGAATTGTCCGTTGAACATGTAATGAATTTTCGCCATGCTGTTGACGATTGCGTCAAAGGCAACAAAGGCAAAGTTCACGGTCATGATTTCTGGCACGGGGCGCAACCCATTCATTGCCGCCCCCACTGCTGCACCGATGATGGCAGCTTCAGAAATGGGCGTGTCCTTCACACGGCGCTCACCAAATTCTTGGTAGAAGCCTTCGGTTACGCGGTGTGTCCCGTTCCATTTCCCAACTTCTTCGCCCATCACGAATACGCGATCATCACGACGCATCTCTTCTAACAATGCAGCTCGAATTGCACCGCGCATTTGAGTATTTTTCATAGCCATAGTGATTGCTCCGTTCGTTATTGTTAAACGTAAATATGACGGTACAAGTCTTCTACCGTTGGCTCTGGGCTTTGACGGGCAAACTCAATGGATGCTTCCACTTGTTCTTCCACTTGGGCATGAATCCGCTTGAAGGTTTTATCTGTATCTGGGTAGCCCTGCGCACGAATGTGTTCCGCCATCACATCAATGGGGTCACGGTCTTTGAAGCGAGACATCTCTTCTTTGCGCGTTTCAGAATCATACAACCGATCAGAAACGCCATGCCCCAAGTAACGATAGGTCATCACCTCTAACAAGACGGGACCGGTTGTGCGGGCATACTCTGCGGCTTGGTTGACGACATCGTACACCTCAAGCGTGTTTTGCCCATCCACTCGTGGGAAGGCGTGCATGTTGTAGGACTTGGCGCGGTCAATTAATACAGGATTACCGGAGGATTCCTCAACAGATGTTCCCATTCCGTAGAAGTTGTTCTCGATCAACCAGACCACAGGCAAATTCCAAATGGCAGACATGTTCAATGCTTCATGGAAGTAGCCATTGTTGCTGGCACCATCCCCAATGAAACACAGTACAACTTCATTGTCACCGCGATATTGGGATGCCAAGGCGATGCCGGTTGCTAAGGGCAAGTGTGCGCCCACAATCGCATATCCACCCCAAAAGCGATGCGCTCCCGAAGCAATGTGCATCGACCCACCTTTGCCCCCGCCTGTGCCGGTTGCCTTCCCATACATCTCCGCCATCACATATTTGGGGTCAACCCCACGCACAATGGCGTGACCGTGATCGCGGTAAGCTGTGATGACGTGATCGGTTTCATTGAGGGCATGGATAGAACCAACAATGACTCCCTCTTGCCCGTTAGCTAAGTGGAGATAAACTCCGCCAATTTCTTTAGCTACGTAAAGTTCTTTCGAGCGTTCTTCAAACCGTCGTATGAGAACGATCTCGTGATACATACGTAACAAATCATCTTTAGTGAGTGCCATGTGAAGTCCTTGCTTGTGATTGTTCAGATGGATACAACCTTGAAACCTATTTAATACCTAATTTTTACCCCACCAAGTGTATCATCAGATCAACAGAGTTTACAGGGAAAGACCGATGTGGGAACTTTTGAATCTCATGAATCGTCTATGCCACAAAGCAACACATCTGAACTTTAGGAGGAACCCACATGAAACACTTCATCATCATACTAAGCATCATCTCTATGGTCAGTGGAATAGTTTTCGCCCAATCCCAATCCACAGAGGATGGCATTAGCCTGACCATCTACAACCAAGGAACGGCACTGGTGCAAGATCGGCGCACCGTTTCCATTCGTGAAGGCGTGAACCCGCTCCACTTCACCGACGTGGCGAGTGGCATTGATGCCACCTCTGTTAATTTTGTCTCGCTCACCGACCCCCTCAATACCTTTGTGTTGGAGCAAAATTATCAGTATGACCTTGTAAGCTCAGATGCCCTCTTACAACGCTACATTGATTCCGAAGTTCACCTGACGATGACGGATGGGAGCGAGCAAGTGGGGGTATTGTTGAGCGCACAAAGCGACACGATCATCATCAAACGCCAGCGTGACGATGCCATCTTGATGATTGATGGGGGCAATGTGCAAGATGTACGTTTCCCCAATCTACCCGAAGGACTCATCACGCGCCCCACTTTGCGCTGGTTATTGAATGCACCCCGAACAGAAGATCAACAAATTGAGTTGACCTATCTCACTTATGGGATGAACTGGCAAGCGGACTATAACTTGCTCTTGAATCCAAATGGGACAACGCTGGACTTAAACGGTTGGGTGACACTCACCAATACCAGCGGGGCAAGCTACCCCAATGCACAAGTCAAACTGATCGCCGGGGATGTCAATCGCTTGCCTGACCCTACCGATGTAATGTATGCCGAAGTAGCACCAACAGCCCGCGCTATGGATGAGGCGGTTGCCACCGGTGCAACCCAGCGCGAGTTCTATGAATATCAACTCTATGAACTCAATCGTCAGGTGACGGTTGGGAACAATGAGACCAAACAAGTGGAGTTTGTGGTTGGGCGTGCTGTACCGGCACAAACCTATTATGTATATGATGGAAGCCCTGCCTTCTATGGCTACTATAGCCCCATCATTGACAGTGGCTATGGCTACACCGGCATCACCGATGTTCAAAACTACCTGACGTTCACCACAGATGCAAACGTCGGGTTAGGGGCAGACTTGCCCGCCGGCAATGTGCGTGTCTATCAAGAGGATGTGGACGGGGCAGCTTTGTTAATTGGGGAGAACAGCATTGACCACACCCCCGAAGGTGAAGAAGTCAGTTTATACTTGGGCAACGCCTTCGATTTGGTGGGCGAACACATCGAGAAGAACTTCAATTTCCTCTCGTCCAACATCTTTGAGGAGACCATAGAGATCAAACTGCGCAACCGCAAGTCGGAAGAAACCGTGCAAGTGCGCGTTCCAGAACGCCTCTATCGCTGGTCAGACTGGCAAATCATTGAGGCAAGCGACACATGGACGAAGTTAGACTCTACCACGATTGAGTTCCGCGTTGATGTTGAGCCGAACACCGAGCGCGTTATCACCTACACCGTGCGCTATACCACCCCATAAACTTTCATGGGTGATATAAAGTGGGTGACGGTTGAATGTCACCCACTTTGCAGAGGATTGCTTTATGCGGGGGCAGTGCCCAATTGATTGGTGG
>CAIRDJ010000265.1 GCA_903877335.1 uncultured Chloroflexota bacterium
ATAGTTGAGCAGGGTTTGGCGTTCCCCGTATGACAATTCCGCTAACTCTCCATGTAATGATAAAGTAATTGTAACACATGTGCCTCATTCCAACACCCGAAAGTGGATCGGCGCGACGGTGACTTGCTCCCCATCGGTGAACGTCACCGTTGCCGACAAGCTATACTCCCCCACGACGAGTTGCCACCATAAGACGTGATCGTCCCCAGCAGGGTATGCCTGCCCGTTCAAGACATACACCACCGATTGCGCCTCGCGCGGGAGCTGTAGGGCGAAGGGCACGCGCTGACTTGCAAGGGGTAGCGTTGCCGAAAGGTCATAGATGGCGAACGGGTAGGGGGTATCAAAGCGGATGGGAGCAAGGTGTGCTTTGGTGGGCGGTTCTTCGGCTAAGAACCACTCTCGGCGTGTGGGGGAACAGTCCCCCTGTGCTAACAAACCTGTCTCGCTACAGATGGTGTGTTGCACCACCCCAGACGGCACAACGAAGTTAGACTCGGTGGGGTGATCGACCACCGAGCGCATCACCGCATGCCAGATGGGACCCGCGCCACTCAAGCCCGTGAGATTGACCATCGGGGAGTGGTCAGCGTTCCCCACCCACACGCCCACCACCCAATCAGGCGTATAGCCCATCACCCAGTTATCATGTAGGGCGGTGGTGGTGCCCGTCTTAGCCGCCGCTACCCGACCGATATTCAGCACGGAGTGTGCGCCCATGCCCGGCGTGCGTGCGCGATCGTCGCTCAGAATGTCGCTGATGAGAAAAGCGACGCGCTCATCGACGACCCGTCGTGGGGTGGGGGTGGGGCGCGTGTAGAGAACCTCCCCGTGTGTGGTTTCCACGCGCTCAATGAGTTGCGACGGGGTGTAATTGCCACCATTCGCCAACGCCCCATACGCGCCGGTCAAGTCCAGCAACCGCACGGCACCGCCCCCCAACGTGATCGACAAATCGAGATTGGGGAGGTTCTGAAGCGAGTCCACGCCCAGTTGCGCCATGAGCGTTTGCAAGGCAGGCACGCCCACCTGTTCCAACGCCAAGACCGCTGGGATGTTGTAGGAGGATGCCAGCGCGGTACGAATGCTCACCGCGCCGTGTTCCCGTAGATCAATGTTGCGCGGAACATAGCTCTCTTGTTTGCGCGTGACGAAGGCGGTTTCTACATCCATCAAGAGCGTGGCAGGATTCCAAGCGGGGGGACGGGTGGGATCAAAGGTGAGCGCGTAAGTGAACGGTTTGAGGGTGCTGCCGGGTTGGCGTAAGGCGGTGGCGAGGTTGATCGCTCCGCTGATGCTGGCATCGAAATAATCTGCGCTCCCCAACAGCACGCGCACCGTGCCATCCTGCGGATTCATGACCACCACCGCCCCGTTGGTGGCGTGGGCAGGGACGGCGTAAGGATCGCCGGGGTGGTTGAGTTGCGCTAGTTGGCGTTGCACAATCCCCTGTGTGGCGTTCTGCCAGTCTAAATCAAGCGTGGTGGTGATCTCTAAGCCTTGTGTGTACAGGGCATCGGGGTAGAACTGTAACACCCAATCCCACACCATCAACACGGCATGAGGCGCGTGAATGGGGTAGGGAACGCTGGCGAATTGCAGGGCATCCTCTTGAGCCTGTTGCGCCTGTTCAGTGGAGATCGCCCCGTGTTCCACCATCAACCCTAACACCACCGCCTGACGCTGGCGCGTTGCTTCGGTGGAAAGCAGGGGATTGTAATAGGCGGGTGCTTGGGGAATCCCCACCAACAAGGCACATTCCGCCAACGATAGCTGTAGGGCAGGCTTGGCAAAATACGCATACGAAGCTGCTTCGATTCCATAGGCGAGGTTGCCAAAGTTGGCTTGATTGAGCCACAACGCCAGAAT
>CAIRDJ010000266.1 GCA_903877335.1 uncultured Chloroflexota bacterium
CAGCGGATATATACCAATCCCCTTCTGGCGTGATACTCAGTGCGTTCCATAGGGAGAGTTCTTTAACATGCGTGCCACTGTTGTCCCCACGAGAAACGAAGGTTGCCCCCGCGTCCATGATTTGTTGGAGGGCGGCGGTTGCGTCGGTCATGCCACGAATGCCAGCAGGGTCTTCGCTAGAACCCACAATGACAAAATCGTTATACATCACGTCATAGCGAATCAACCCATTGCCACTGGCAACGAACTCAAGTTCGGCATTGCGCGAATGCAGGAGCAACACGTCTGCGTCTCCACTTTCACCCAACGCGATCGCCTCGCCACTTCCTACCGCGACTACTTCAACATCTACCCCATATATACTTTCAAAATTGGGCAAGAGATAGTTCATCAAGCCAGAATCAACGGTGGTTGTGGTGGTGACAAGCAAAAGCGTATGGTCATCTTGAGCGGAAACCAGCCCCAACCCAAATACCAGCGAGAGAACCAATGTTAATAGAATTGCCTTTGTATGTTTCATGGTGAACCTCCTAAATGGTTCAAAACTTTGCACAATCCTAAACTGTATCATTTGATACATATCACATGATACAGTTTGACAGGAAATCGTGCAATAGGAATCAGGCATCTCACCGCGCTACAACAAGGGGCGACCGCCATCCACCGCAATGATTGCCCCCGTCGTGAAGGTGAGGTGGGTTGCCACAGCAAGCACGGCTTGCGCCACATCTTCAGCTTCGGCAATGCGCCCTAACGGGGTGCGCTGGCATTGTTGGTCAAGCATCTCAACGGGCATGCGCTGGGCGTACTCCCCATTCACCCAACCCGGCGAGACGCTCACCACCCGAATATGTGGGGCGAGGGCGCGGGCAAGGCTTAGGGTGATGTTGTCTAAGGCGGCTTTGCTGGCACAATAGGCAATGTTGCTCCCTAGCGCGGTACGGGCGGCGATTGAACTCATGTTGACGATGAGGGCATCGTCGCTGGCAAGCAAGAGGGGCTTCAACGCACGCACGGTAGCCAGTGCGCCCCGCACATTCACGCGGAAAATATCATCAATGAGCGCGTCGGTCAGTTGCTCAAGGTCGTCGTGGGGGACGGGCTGGGTGATGCCAGCGTTGTTGACCAGAATATCCAGCTTGCCATAGTGTGAGCGCACCTGCTCCGCCAGTTGCTGGAGTGCGTCCGCATCATCAACGGGGGCGCAAAAGGAGTGATGCCCCGTGCCGTCTAGCGTGTGAAGGAGGGCTTGCGCCTTGCTTGCGTTTTGGTTATACGTCACCACAACTGACGCGCCAGCATGCGCAAGGGCACGGCAAACCGCGCTACCGATTCCACCAGCACCGCCGGTGACGAGGGCAACTTTGCCTTGTAAAGGGAGGGTCATAGGGTTTCCTCTTATAAATTGCGGACGGAGGAGCGAATCACGAGGTTTCCTGCTATCCGCTCTAGGCGTGAAGGAGAGTGTGGATATTCGATTTTCTCTAACATGATCTGGAGCGTGTGTTGAATCATAATATCTACTTCTTGGCTAATGGTGGTCAATTGATATGCGCTCCAACCCGC
>CAIRDJ010000267.1 GCA_903877335.1 uncultured Chloroflexota bacterium
CACCGTTGCCGATCGCTGGTGCGTACAGATTCCGTTCAGCGGTTACTACGCTTGGGTGACGGTTGCTACGGTTATCAACACCGTCACCTTGCTCATGACGCTTGGAAACACCACCCAGCTCTTAGGTATAGAGGGCGCGATATGGTCAGCAATTTTACAAGCTATCGCCATGTTGATCGCGGTGAGCATGATTGCTTACAGTCAAGGAAATCACGGGATGGTAGCCTACGCCTTAGTGGCTATTTGGGCGTTCGTTGGCGTTTACAACGGGAATGTGTCACGAGCACAAATCGCAGGTACGAGCGCGTTGATAGTCGTCAGTGTCATCGCACTATTCGCGCTGGGGCGCTTTGCATTACGAATGCGGATGCGCGCTACTCGGTTTGCTGGGGCATAGCTACTCATGGGTGGAATATGGGTTTGCTTGTGCAAACTCATACGGTGACAGGTTCACCGAAGCAAGCTGAAATTCAACAGGTTTGACCCGCTGATCTAAAGGCGGGTTTTTAACTATGTAATAAGGTCGAGTGAAATGGAAAATAAATCTACCCCACCACCTGTTCAATATAGTCGTGTAGTTCTGTACGGTTTTGCAATGGCAGTTGTGTTAATCGGCACGTTTCTTGCGTTGTGGTTTGGTTTAGCAACCTTCAACATACCCATCGAAGCACGCTTGATTGTGGCAATTTGCACTGCTCCCGTGTTGCTTTCCGTCGGTGCCGTTATCATCGCCGTTCAACGCAACAAGAAACTGGAGTTAAAGTAGTCGGCTCGTATTGGCAGCACTGCGGCATCCCAACTCATTGGTTGGTCATATCCTCACACTTTTTAGCTTTTCATGTTATCATCTTAGAACCAAAACAGTAAATGAGTTGATGTGATGCCGAATCCAGACTTTATCCAATCCGGCCCAGGGCCCCATGTAGCGTATTTTAAGACGGTCGATGTGCAAGCTGTTGGCGAGACACTTGTAGCATTTGCCAATACTGAGGGTGGCTTGCTCGTCATGGGATTGAATGATGACGGCACACCAATTGAAACCAAAATTGAACCCTACAAAATTGAACAGGTACTCAAAGACGCAGACAATGTCTGTAATCCGCCGGTAGTCGTTGGAAACATCGAACATACCGAGATGGAAAGTGGTATGGTGTATACCGTCCATGTGCAACGCAGTACCGAGTTACACGCTTTGACGGATGGGCGCGTGCTCATTCGCTCGGGCGCGAAGAATCGTCCGTTAGGCGGACAAGAGATTTTGAAACTTGCCAGCGCAAAAAGCACGGGTGATTTTGAATCGGAGGTTGTATCCGGTGCAACCAAAGAATCATTCAGTCCGCGCATTCTTGAGGAATACTTGAGCAAACGTTCAGAACGCACCAAGCGTCCGATGGGTGGAGATGTAGACGAGTTACTCAAGGAAATTGGCGCGATTGATGAACGCGGCAAAGCCACCATGAATGGGATTTTGCTGTTCAGCGATTATCCCCAGCAATGGTTGCCCCATACCAGCATCATCTTTGTGAAGTTTGTCGGCAAGACCCCACGCGGTGAAAATGGATTAGCCGGCTATACACGTCGCGAGGAGTTGACCGGTCCCCTCCCACGTTTGATTGAAAATGCGTGGAACTTAATCTGGAGCGAGATGGCAATTAGCGCGGTCGTAAAAAGCCTGGAGCGTGAAGAAACCACTGAGTATCCACAATTCGCCGTGCGCGAGGCGATCGTAAATGCAGTGTGTCATCGTGATTACCGCTTAAAGGGTCGTCGAATTGAAATTCGGATGTACTCTGACCGCTTAGAGGTCATTTCACCCGGCGGTTTGCCCGGCTTCATCACAGTCGAAAACATCAAAGAGGAGCATTTCAGTCGTAACCCACGCATCGTGAACGGTCTGTTCCAATGGGGTTACATTGAGGAATTGGGTTTGGGCATTGACCGCATGATGGAAGTCATGGAGAAAGCCGGGCACAAACCGCCCATCTTTGATGCCCGTCCATACAGTTTCGCCGTGACGCTCTTTAACCAACGCCAACAGCAAGAAGCACCCAAGTGGGTACGCAATACCAATCATCGTCAGGCGCGTGCCCTCGAATATATTCGCAACAATGGCTCGATCACCAACCGCGAATATCGTTCCTTGTGTGAAGGCGTCTCTGCTGAAACCCTTCGGCTTGATCTGGCAGACATGGTGGACAAAGGAATATTGGTCAAGCTGGGTTCTAAAAAGGGAACCTACTATATCCTTAAGTAGCCTGTCCACAACAAAAAACGCCCACTAATGGAGTGGGCGTTTTGTTCATACAAGTTTAGGCGTTCATCCGTTTTTCTTTCAAACGTGCTGCCTTACCACTGCGGTTACGCAGGTAGTAGAGTTGTGCGCGACGAACCTTGGCTTCGCGTAGCACTTCGATTCTTTCAATTCGAGGGCTACGGAATAAGAACGTTCTTTCCACAGCAATGCCATGGCTTGCGATACGACGAACAGTAAAATTACGGTTGTTCGCATTGTCACTGTCCCCTTGACGAACGCGAATGACAACCCCTTGAAACGCTTGAGTGCGCTCCTTGCCGCCTTCTACAATTCGCACAGACACTTTTACTGTGGCACCTACACCGAAAGACGGAAAACCGCGATCGGGTGCCTCCAGTGATTTGATTAGTTGATTCACTGGTGAAATCCTCTCTACAAAAAAATACGCCGTGTGGCGCATTGACTTCCATGTTTTGATCGTGAACGACCATTATACAACTGTGCCTCACACTTGAACAAGGGCAAGGCTTCTAACGTTGCGACAAATAATGTTGCGCCTTCAAGATTCCACAAATAGCCGTGCTATTCTGTATTTCGCCCCGATGCACTTTTTCCACCGCTTCTGCAAAGGGCATGCTCACTAGCTCAATCTGTTCATCGGCATCCCCGTCCAACGGATCCGCTTGTAACCCTTTAGCAAGAAAGAGGTGTAAGTATTCAGTTGAGTAACCCGGAACAGGATACCACCCCCCTAGTTCTACCCAATCTGTTGCACCAAAGCCTGTTTCCTCACGTAGCTCGCGCTGGGCACACGTGGCGGGTGACTCGTCAGGCTCTAACCCCCCTGCTGGAATTTCCAACATGGTTGCCAAGGCACCCAAGCGATACTGACGAATCATCAAAATGTTGTCCGCATCGTCTAATGCCACAATGGCGACTGCCCCCAAATGGCGAACAATCTCACGTTGATGCACGCTTCCGTTTGGTAGCTCAACCGTGAAGTGGTGTAGCTTGATGAAGTTCCCTTGATACACCACACGCTGATTCAATATCTTCTCGGTCATTTATCGCTCCCACTTAAAAGGCGGTTCATCATCCTAACCGCCCCAATCAATCTAAAACGCTGGTCACGTCCTACGGGATCAAAAGCACATCGCCCAAGTCAATTAAATCGACATTGGTGATGCCATTCAAAGCGACAATATCACTCATCGAAACGCCGTACTGCAGCGAAATTGCAAACAGGGACTCGCCTTGTTGGACGGTGTGGCGGCGGCTCGCCGTGATGGCGGTTGCTCCACCTGTACTGCTTTGAGCGGTTATCGCTGACGCTGAGGAGGTTAAACCCGTTGGACATCCAGACGGGAAGATTACTGTCGTACCCCAAGTACAATCTCCATCAGGCGGAGTAACGAACACTGATGAGGTTGCCCCACCGGTTTGCGTTCCACCACTCGTGGGCAAAGAAGCGACAATGGTGGGAACCGGGGTGGTGGTAGCGGGCGGAATGCCACCGGTCGTACCACAACCAGGGATCGTCAATCGTTGCCCCACCGAGATAATGTCGGGGTTGATGATTCCGTTCGCGGTTGCAATTTCATTGACTGTTAAACCATACGCCAAGGATAAACGATACAAAGACCGATCTTGCGCGCGGACTTCATGAACACAGTCTGCACCCGGCACAACCACTACAGCAACACTATTGGCGGTCGGTAAAGCGACGTTGGGAGTCAATGCAAACGCTGCGGCTTGGGTGGCAACCAGATCAGGGGTGGATGTTTGTGTTGGTAGTCCAATTCCCGAAGCGAGAGCGGTCGCCGTTAATTGAGCATCAATGGTTGCGGTTGCCCCCGCCACAATTGCAGTAGCCGTCAAC
>CAIRDJ010000268.1 GCA_903877335.1 uncultured Chloroflexota bacterium
CCGACTGTCTCATTGTCACCGAGCGCGGAACTTATAACCGAGTTGCAAACCACACTAGAGCAGTCTAAACATGGCATCATCGTGTGTGGCACACAAACCCTACGCACCCCCCATGACGGCTACTTAGCTGACTTGCTCGCTTTCTCGAGGGCGTGGCACTATCCCATTTTTGCTGATGTGGTATCGGGGGTGCGCTTCGGTGCTGAGCAGATCATCGGGAGTTACGACGCTTTCTTGAATGATGGCAACCCATTCCCTGAATACGATGTTGATATTGTGATTCGTCTGGGGGATTTACCCACTTCACAGGCATTGTCGCGCTACCTTGACCAACTCCAAGCCAAGCATATCATCCACATTCAACCAAGCGGGGTGTGGGCGGATGATAGCCATCGCGTGTCAACCTTCATCGAAGCGGATCCCCGCGCGATCTTTCAGAACTGTTTGCCCTCCAGCAGTCAACCGTCAGAGTGCTATGAGGCGTTCACCGCGCTTGAACACACCACACGCCACGCCATCCGCCACCAGCTACAAGGTGGAACGCGCTTTGATGGACAAGTAGTCTTTGATGTATTTGATAGCCTCCCAGAGGGGACAACCGTCTTTCTCGGCAATAGCCTTGCGATTCGTCATGCCGATCTCTATGCCCTGTCTTCTGACAAACACCTTCGGGTAGTTGCCAACCGAGGGGCGAGTGGCATTGATGGGAATACCTCTACCGCTTTGGGGCTAGGAGCTGCCTTGCCAGATCGCCCTTTGGTGGCAATCTTGGGGGATACCACCTTCTACCATGATATGAACGGTTTGTTAGCCATTCAACGCTGTGGCATTCCCATTGTGATTGTCCTGCTCAACAACGACGGTGGGGGAATCTTTAAGAGGTTGCCCATTCGTCAGTTTGAGCCATACTTCACCGACTTATTCGTGATGTCACACGGGCTAGACTTTGCCCATGTTGCCCATCTTTATGGTTTAACCTATCACCTCAACTTAGACCGTCGTGAATTTCAGCGTGTGTTGAACGACGCATTGGCAACCCGCCAATCGTGTTTGATTGAAGTTCAAACGCAAATTGACGCTGATTTTGAAATGCACCAACAGATGATGAAGCTGATTGGTGAAAGTATCCGTAACCTTTAATCAGTACAACACCTAGCAAAGGAAGTGAAAATATGGAACTCTCTAAATTGGTGGCGTGGCAAGAAGCCAAAACTTACACAGACATCACCTATCACAAGGGGGATGGAATCGCCCGTATTGCTTTCAACCGTCCGGAGAAGCGTAATGCTTTTCGCCCCTTGACGATTGACGAAATGACAGAGGCGTTGCTGGATGCGTGGATGGATCCAGAAGTCGGCGTGATATTGCTGGCAGGAAATGGACCTTCTCCCAAAGATGGCAAATATGCTTTCTGTTCCGGTGGAGATCAAAGCGTGCGAGGGCATGCCGGCTATGTGGGAGATGATGGGGTGGCACGCTTGAATGTGTTGCAACTCCAACGCTACATCCGCACCGTTCCTAAGCCAGTCATTGCCGTAGTGGCGGGGTACGCAATCGGTGGGGGGCACGTGTTACATGTGATTTGTGATCTCACCGTTGCGGCGGACAATGCTGTGTTTGGTCAGACTGGACCCATTGTGGGGAGCTTTGATGGGGGTTATGGGGCAAGCTA
>CAIRDJ010000269.1 GCA_903877335.1 uncultured Chloroflexota bacterium
GAGGCGACACCCACCGCCTAAGTCAATCGTAGCCCACAGGTGGCACGTTCTTCCTGTGGGCTAGGTTAGGCGACGATCGCCCTTTTTGCTGACCGCTGCCCGAACAGGATCGGGTTCTTCAGACGGGTTGGGCGAAGGCGAGCGGTGGCGATTATAAAATTCCGTTTTTACCGCCTCATAAAACACCTCATCGTAATTGCGCGTCTTGATGACCACTGGCATGGGGACGGCATGCCCCATGATGATTGCCTGTTGCTTGGTGTCTAGGCGTGCCAACACTTGGCGCAATCCCTGTGCACCGTTGATGCCCGTCAGCACGGCGTTGATGTCGCGCTCGTTGTCCAGCAAAGCGGTGACGCGCGTTCCAATCTGGCTCATCACTTCTTCGTCAATCCCACTCGGACGCTGATCCACCACCAAGAGCGTGACTTTATACTTGCGTAGCTCACGGGCGATCTCGCCGAAAATGGTTTGAGAGGCAATCTTGGGGTCTAAGAACTTATGCGCTTCTTCGATCACGATCATCAATTGAGGTGGCTCCATCGACTTATCACCCAGCGCACGCTCCACCCGTTGAATGTACTCGGCGTGAATGCGACGGGTGATGTAATTGGCAACCAGCATATACGCCTCCAGTGAGCTACCATAACGCCCAAATTCCAAGACCACGCTCTTCCGCTCTTCAACGATCAAATGCAAGATGCGTTCTACGCTGTCGGTGACTTTCTCCTCGGTCAAAAACTTCCACCGATCAAAGCGTTGTAAGCGTCGCTGTAACCCGCTGAGCGTCCCCGTACCGAGAGGGGTTTCTTCGGCAATGCGCTCGGTATCGTCCACCTTCAAGTTTATCAGTTGTTTAATCCAGTTCGGTTCCCCCTGTTTGGCGTACCACTTGCGCAGGGTATGGGCAGCGTCAATCATGGCATCGGTAAAACCCATCGTCTCGCGTAACATTGCCAAGTCCTCTGGCAAAATTTCGCTAAAAGCGATCGTGACTTCGCGGTCATACTTGGCGTTGCGCCTGCGAGAGGACTCGGCATCCAGGGTGAGGATTTCCACTTTGGTATCAAAGAGTTGCTTTAGCCCTTGTGCGCTTCGTCCGCGCTCGTCGGGCACTGCCCAACCATAATCGTTGTGCATATCAAAGATCAGGCTAACCGCCATATCACGCACCACCACACCGCTGAGAAGGACGCGCGTCAAGAAACTTTTACCCGTCCCGCTCTTGCCAAACACCCCTACCGAACGCTCCACCAGACGCTTCAGGTTGAGGTTGATTTGGGTTTGTTCCAGTTCAAGGGGCGCACCCACATTGAAATGTTGGGCATCTTCCTCCCCAAAGACCGCATTTACGTCCCCAACCGAGGCGTTATAAACGGGGGTGAAATGACCGGGGATAGTCTTGACTGGTTTGGGCGTATTGCCCCCTTCTATGGAAAGCTGGGGCGAAACCATCACGGTGGCAAAACTGGCGGTGCCACTGTAGACCATCTGCAAGAAGGGATCGGTAAAATCCGGAGGATCATTTTCAATGGACGGGTTGGTCACGTTGAGTTCAACATCCGTCACCATGCAAAAGAAGCGTTGACCCGTTGTGCTGTGCACCACCACATAACGCCCCACCGCCATCTGTTCCACTGAGATGGCGCTATCTAAGCGCACACGCAAGCCCTTGCTCAGTGAGCCACCCACCACCACCCCGATACGCTGTTCATCGGGTTGGTTCGCTGCCCCAAACGATGCTGTCCAAGTAAATTGTTCATTCATGCCAAGCTACCCCCTTATCAAGGTGATGATATGTTGCACGCGACGCAAATCATGGGTGAGCAACCGCGCCACTTGTTGACCACAGCGCACCATGAAACGCGCCTTTTCGGTCTCGCTGGTGTAAAACATCCCACAATGCCGAATGGATGCTGCCAGCAAATCATCTGACGGAACTTCCCCCGCATTCAAAACGATACGAAAAAAATCGGTACGCTGTACAAACGTCAGCACCATCTCACGGTCTAACAGATAAACGGGTGTCAAGCTGAGGGGAGGGCGTGGGGGCATGCTATGCACAATCGTGCCATCGGCAAAACTATAGCCAACGTTCAGAACCATCGTTTCGATGGGGATCAAGCGATTTTGGCGTTGATCCATTAACGCGGAGGGGTCTAGTGATTCTGCCATGACCAACTCACGCACAAAGGGATCATCAGAAATACGGATGGCGTAGATTAACCCGATGGCAAAACACGGCACACCATCCCCAGCTACTTGGGTGAACACGAACGAGCCGAACGAATGTTGTTCGTTGATGTGATTGCCCCGTGTGCCAAAGTCAAAGCCACTGGTGCTGGCACGCAAAACATGCCC
>CAIRDJ010000270.1 GCA_903877335.1 uncultured Chloroflexota bacterium
CCACCAAGTATAGCCCTGCTAGGTCTTTCACCTCGCGCCCGCTGTTGGAGGGATAGTCGCTGGGGTGATCCTGACGGGGAATGAAAGCGGTTTGGTCGCGCTTGGGGAAGCCTGCTGAATCGGTGTGTGTGACGGGTTCACGCAGGTAACGATACAACACTGGGCGATAGCCGGTTGCCATGATAACCGCCTCGACCTGATGGACGCTCCCGTCGTCCAAGATCACCCCGTCGGGGGTGAAGGAGCGCAAGCCTGGCACACAAATCACCTGCCCTGATTTGACCGCCCGAATGAGTTCATCACCGCGCGTGCCCGCTGCCGTGCTGGTTTTGCCTGCTTGGGGGGTGCGAATGCCCACGCGCTCTAAATTGCGAAACTGGATGCTGGCGATCTTGGCGTTTAACGCCCGTCCCCAGCGTTGCGGTAGATAGTCGGCAAGGATCATCCACGCATGCTTAGGCAACCCCCACGGATAGCGTGGGCTAAGGGTGATGCCCGTCCGCATGGAAAGCAAGACGGGCGGTTGATGCGCTTGCTTGCCAATTTCGGGGGCAATGTCCACCCCGCTAGGTCCGTTGCCAACGACCATCACCCGTTGCCCCATGAATGGCTCTGCTCCCAGATAATCATGAGCGTGCAGGATGCGCCCTGTGAAGTCGGTTTGGTTGGGGAGGGTTGGCGTGAAGGGTTGGTCAAATCGCCCTGTAGCCGAAATGACCGCATCCACTTCCCACGTGGCGGAGTCGGTTTGGATGCACCAACTACCGTTGGGGGTGCGTGCCAGCTCCCGCACCATCACCCCAAAGTAAATGTGCTGGCGCAGGTGGTGACGGTCGGCAAAGGTGTTCAGGTAGCGATGATATTGCTTCGCCGTGGGGAAGATCGGATCATGCCACGGCATGGGCATCTTGGGCAGATGTGAATACCACTTGGTGGTGTTCAAGCGCAACGACGGATATAGGCTATTCCACGTGTGCCCCACCTCGTGCGAACGCTCCAACACCACAAACGGGATGTTCGCCAGTTGCAAGTAATACGCGCTTGCCAAGCCAGCTGTTCCTGCCCCAATCACCACCACCCGAACACCAGAAACAGACATGCTTACTCGCTTGTTGCCACTGCCGTGACGGTTAGCAGTTGGTTATCCAGCGTGGCTTGTGCCTCCACTGCAGCGGCGGTGGCAGTTTGTTCGATGCGAATTGCCTCTTGTTGCGCCTGCTCGGTGAGTTCCAGCGTGGCAAGGGCGGTATCGGTTGCCAATTGGCGCACCTCGCTAATCGGCGTGGGCGCAATGTTCAAGCCCTCTGGGATGGGCGTGAAGCCCCCATCACGCGCAATTTGCGTGGCGGTGGCAACCACGATGGTCGCCATGTTCTCCCCGAAGACTCCCTCGCTCAAGCGTTGCTCAAACAGTTGAGCATCTTCGGTGGTGCGGGGCACAAAAGTTTGCGCCATGTAGTTGATCGTGGCGGCATCGCGCGTGTAAAGCAACTCAAACTCCTCTTGGGGAGATTCGATGTCAAAGAAAACAATCGCGCTGATGTATAGCCCAAACAGGATCACGGCAACCAGAGCCACCCCCCACCCTAAACGGGCGTTGGCGCGTTGGCGTTTAATCGGTGAATCGTCATGTGTGTGGGGCGTTTCGACGGGTGGGTTGCTCATATAAGCGAGGCGTTCCTGTAAGTCTAACAACACATATTCATAACCGCGCATGGCGGCAAGTTGAATGCTGGAAGCGGTTGCCCATTCGGGGGGCAGTTCCATCCCTTTGTGGACAAGGAAGATCAGTTGCGTAGGTTGTTGCAACGCTTGATTGACCACTGCCACCCAGTCAGGCGTGGTGGGTGCGTCTTCGGTCAGCAGGGCGATCACAATGGTGTGTGCGTCAATGTCGCTTAGGGTGTATCCTAAACGCTCTAAATCTTGTGCCAATCGCTTGGCATATTCTTCCCCTTGTGGGGCATAGGTGATGGCTACCGATAGGCTCATGGATGATTCTCACTCTGATAACTAGATTATATGATACGCGAAGCTGAAGCTGGGGTGGCAGGACCACCCCTTCAACTCCGATTTTCCCACGTGCGCAGGTAATTCACCGCGTGCCAGATGTCGGCTTCGTCGGCGGTCGTCAAACAGGCAGGCAACCCACGCCATCCTTCCGTCACCATCGCATACAACTCCTCATCACGAGTGCGGGGCAAGCGCACCTGTAGCTCTTGTACTAGGCGCTCATAGCTTTGCCATTCCCCACACGCCTCGCTGAAAATGGCTTCGCCCTGCTCGAGTGAAACCTGATCGGGTAGCGTTGGGTTCACGCGGACGGGGAGGGGGTTGTCGTAACTGCGTGCTTGGTCGCGCTGGGTGAAGATGACCTGAAAGCCCCACGTCAACGCCACAACGGTGATGAGCGTCGCGGTGGTTAGGATGGCAGTGGTGACGGGGGTCAAGTTCATCCGTCGCATGAAGTGGTGTGCGTCAGTTTGTAGCACCCACGCCCCTGCCAAGATCAACGCCCCCAACGCCACCCAATGCACCCAGCGCGGTGGGAGTGCTTTCAGGATGCCAGCTTGGGCGGTGATCTGCCATAGCTGGGCGAAACGGTACGGGGTGGCGTTCGGGAGGATCACCTCCACCAACATGAGCCATTCCCCCTCTGCGTCCACTTCATCCCCCACCGTCAAGTAACCGCCGTCCTCATCAATGCGCTCGGTGATTTGCCAGCTTCCACGCCAATCCAACGCGGGGCGCACCCACTGTATGCGCACTTGTGAGGCAGGGGGCAGGGGGGCATCTTGATGATGGATGCGCAGATCAACGGTGTTCACCCCCACCCCACCCGGCGAGAGGGTCATCTTAAGCTCAAAATCCCCCTGCGTTTGACCGGCGCGTGGGGTGGGAAAGTCTTGTTGCAACACACTAGGCGGAGGGGGTGGGGTTGCCCCAAGCCACCCTGCCCCCACCAAGACCGCCACTGCTAACGCACTTTCCAGCGGGAAAGACCAGCGTATCCATCCTAATTTAGCCTGTTGGGGTTGTGCCCACGCAAAGCGTGACGGGTTCGCCAAGACATGATGCCCCGCGCTCACGGCAAGCACACCCCCCACCAACGCCACCTTGACCC
>CAIRDJ010000271.1 GCA_903877335.1 uncultured Chloroflexota bacterium
GGTAGACGGCAACGGGCGAACGCTGCGCGATGGCGATATTGTTGCGTTCGGTTCAACCCTAGCCTTGTTCCGCACCATCTAAGCGATCCTCCAAAACACAACCATGCCGAACAAAAGGGTGAAGAGCGTCACCAACGTCATGCCTACCCCCACCTTGAAGAAATCAGCGAACCGATAGCCACCCGGCCCCATCATCAAGATGTTCACAGGATGGGCGATGGGGGTTAAGAAGGCGGTTGAGCATCCAATGGCAACTGCAACCGCCATAGCTTGGGGGCTGATGTTCAGTTGTAATGCGGTTTGAATGGCAATCGGTCCAACGATCAACCCGGCGACCTGTCCCCCGATGATTTGCGTCACTCCCATGCTGAACAAGAACATTCCCCCCACAAATATCAACGGTGGGGAATGGCTCAACCAGTTAACCAACACCTCTCCTAGCGCGTTTGCCAATCCCGTGTCATGGAGGGCAAGGCTCAAGGGCAACATGCCTGCCACCAAGAAGATCACGCGCCACTCAACCGCTTGATAGGCTTCTTCCATGCGGATGCAATCCGTTAGCACCAACGCCAACACCCCACTGAGCATGACATAAGGCAACGGAAACCAGTCCACAATGGCGAGGAGCAGGCTTAGCGAGGTGATGATGAGTGCCCAGCGTGCCTTGTGGGGGCGCAAGGGGCGGTGAACATACCCATTGGCAGGCACCAGGAAATTGCGGTCTTGCGCAAACTTCCGCGCGTGTTCCGCCGTCCCCACCATCAACAGCGCATCCCCCACCTGTAACGGCATCTTGCCCACATCGGTGCGGTAACTGCGCCCTTCACGCCACAACGCCACCCCACTTAAGCCGGTGGTGGTGCGGTGGCGCAATTGGGTGAGCGTTTGCCCGATGGCGGTTGAGCGTGGCGGGATGATCGTCTCGATGAAATCAAGTTCGGTGTGGGGGGTGGGGTCTTCCAGCAGAGATGCCCCCCATGCTCGCAACAGGTCAACCCGTTCTTTGCGCCCAACCACGATTAAAGTATCGTGCGCATGGAGGGGGGTTTCCACTGACGGGGCAATGATCGTCTGCTTCCCCCGTTCCAAAGCCACCACCGTTAGCCCTAACTCCGCCCCGATCTGCGTATCCGCTAGGGTGGCGGTTGCCAAGCGTGAACTGGGTATGACTTGCACGCGCCACAAGCGTTCCGCCAATTGATATGCCTGTTCTAAATCGACCTCGCGCATATTTTGTGAAAGGCTCGCGCGCGTGGGCAACAAGTGTCGCCCGATGAGCATCATGTACAGAATGCCCATCACCACAATCAAGCCCCCCGTTGGGATGAAGTCAATCATCCCGATTCCCTCTAAGCCCTGCTCTTGGAGCAAGCCACTCAAGATGATGTTGGCGGTAGTCAGATAGGTTGCCATCCCCCCCAGCAACGTGCCGAATGATAACGGGATGAGCAACTTAGACAAGCGCACCTCAGAGGCACGCCCAACGCGCACCGCCGCCGGCAACAAAACCGCCCCCGCCGCCACATTGTTCATGACCAACGAAAGAGCCGCCCCGGCACTCATGAACAAGAATACGAGATAGGCTTCTGACCCACCGCCAATATTGTTGATCCACTTTGCTACACGCTGGACGATGCCCGTATCCTCTAAGGATTGGGTGAGGATGAAGAGCGCAATGAGGGTGATGACCACGTTACTGCTGAACCCGCTGAGGGTTTGTTGGGGGGTGAGCATCTTGCTGAAGCCCAACATGAGCAACACCAACAGGGCGACCGCATCCACCGGGAAGCGATTGGACAGAATCAACAACAAGTTGACGGCAATAATCCCGATCAAAAACCAGTCATTGAGTTGAAGAACCATCGTGCTGCCTTTTATGATTGCCGCGCCCATTTTAACAGAGGCGCGCGAGATTCTTCAATCGGTGTGTGGGTGGCACATTTACGCTTCATGCCGTATGCTTGGGCGGATGAAATTTAGCATGAGAGCAAACCATGATAGATGCGTTATGGTGGTCATTGGTCACGCAGGCGGTAGGATTTGGGTTGAGCGCGTTTGCTATGCCCGGTCCGTTACAGGCATTCCTAATTAACAACTCGTTGCGTTACGGTTGGCGACGCTCCATTTGGATGGTGCTTGCCCCCATGGTGATTGACCCCCCTTTGATTGTGTTGTTTCTGTTCGCCCATCAAACGCTCGTAGCCGTGTTGCCCATCATGGAGAATGTGATCTACTTGTTAGGCGGGGCGTTCATTCTCTATTTGGCGTGGGGAGCGTGGCAGGACTTACGCGCCGATGTCAACGGGGCAACCTCTGCGGGCGACCAAGCAGTTGAACTAAGCGGTTTTCAAGTGTTCACGCGGGCGTTGGGCTTGAACCTGTTCAGTCCCGGACCGTATTTGTTCTGGGGGACGGTGCTCATCCCGTTGCTACAAAGCGCGTTGAATGCCTCCACCTTCCACGCGGTCAGCTTCTTGCTGGCGTTTTATATCCCGTTCTTGGGCGGGTGGGTGGTGCTTGCCATCATGCTGAGTAGCTTACGCCAGTTGGATGCTCGCTTCATGCGGAGCTTGCTGTGGGTGACGTTTGGACTATTGGTCTATTTTGGCTTTCAATTCCTGTGGCGCGGGGTTGTCGGTTGGATGGGATGAGCTACAACGGGAAACCTGTCGTTTTTGTTTTACTGCCGCTCGCCTGACATCAACGAACGACAGGGCATCCCTAGTTTGCTCGCCAACATGATGGAAAGTGAGCGTTAGGATGCTTTACTTGCGTCCATCACAGCGACAACTTCCATACGTATCGGTTCTATCCCACCCGTTATGAGATCAAGTACGCGATCATGGGCATCGGGCGTATAGAAAGTTTCACCGCACTGAGAACACACCATAGCGGGCAGATTCTCGATGATATACCAGTGTCCCTCAAACTCCTGTACACGGGTTACTAGCTGTTTTTGTAATCGTCCTTTGCAGAATAAACATTCCTCATTCATGAGTTTTCCTCGTGCTTAAATCTTCTTTCCATTCATCAAGAGATGGCTCATATACGTTGATGACTTTTATGTTTGTTGGGTAACTCACCTGAATATGCAGAGCGCGATTGACCTTAGTATAACCAAGTAGCATACAATCTTAGGAAGTTGGGGGAAAATTGTAAGACTTTACTCTAAGGACGCTTTATCGTGTTCGATATAACTATCATAAGGTATCGACAAAACCCTACAAAATA
>CAIRDJ010000272.1 GCA_903877335.1 uncultured Chloroflexota bacterium
GTTATCAGGTATAGCTGTCAACTTAATCTCTAAAGTTCTGCTCAATTCCCCTGTGTCTGTATTCATCATCGCCAAATCTGTTCTGGGAAGGGTGCCAAAAACAAGAGCGCGATATGCTGGAAAATCATTTTCAAAAACGAAGAAAGTTGATTCGCTAGTAGGATCTATCCCAAAAACACTTTCCACATCAATATGCTGGTGGGCAACTTTCCCTAAATTATTGAGCATCAAGTAAATCGGTCGCTGTTCGGTTGTGTGCAAATAACACAGTAATGATGCAGGGAACGCATTGTTAAAGGTATTTTTACCCCAGTTTTCAGGTTTGGTGAAATCTTTATTAGACCGCTGTAATCCAAACATACTCGGTTTTTCAGTAGATTGCTTCATGGTGTTTATTCTCCAATTGATAAAGTGGGTGACGGTTGAATGTCACCCACTTTGCAGAGGATTGCTTTATGCGGGGGCAGTGCCCAATTGATTGGTGGATTCCCCATCAGAGGGGGTTGCCGTTGGAGGAATAGAGCGGTTACTATCGTCTGAAACCGATTTGTTGGCGTTCTGTGCATTGGTGAGAGGCAAGCTGGGTAAATAACCGTGCTCCATCACCTTCATGAACATATCACGATCCAACGTTTCTTCTTCCATCAACACCACTACCAACTGATCGAGCTTCTCTCGGTTGGCGCGGAGAAGCTCAACGGCGCGGTCATAGCCCTTTGAGACAATGGATTGGATTTCCTTATCAATGTTTTGGGCAGCTTCTTCGCTATAGTCACGATCATCCACCCAACCGCGCCCCAAGAACGGGTTGCCAGATGAACCGCCGAAGGTGCGGGGTCCAAGCGTATCGCTCATGCCGTATTGCGTCACCATGGCGCGTGCCATATTGGTTGCTTGTTGCAAATCCATGCTGGCTCCGGTGGTGTATTGGTTGAACACCAATTGTTCCGCCGCACGTCCACCCATTGCCGCGCAAATGCGATCCGCGAATTGCTCTTTGGTGATGTACAAGATGTCTTCTTCGGGAAGGGGCATCACATAACCACCCGCACGTCCACGCGGAACGATGGTGATTTTGTGTACGGGGTCCGCATTCTCTAGGAAGTGGAACAGCAACGCATGCCCGGCTTCATGATAGGCGGTGGTACGCTTATCGCGTTCACTCATGACACGGCTCTTGCGTTCGGGTCCGATGGCGACGCGCTCCATTGCCTCTTGCATTTCGGACATGCCGATGGTGCGCTTGTTACGGCGCGCTGCCAACAGTGCCGCCTCGTTGATGAGGTTCTCTAGGTCTGCGCCGCTCATGCCAGGGGTGATCTTGGCGATCGCTTCAAGTTCAACATCTTTGGCAATGGGCTTGCCACGCGAATGAACCTTGAGGATTTCTAAACGCCCTTTCACATCGGGGGCATCCATCGTCACCTTGCGGTCAAAACGACCGGGGCGGAGCAAGGCGGGATCAAGAATGTCCGGGCGGTTGGTTGCCGCCATCATGATGATGTTGGTATCGTTCTCGAACCCGTCCATCTCAACCAAGATTTGATTGAGGGTTTGCTCACGTTCATCATGACCACCACCCCAACCAGCACCACGTTGACGACCGACCGCATCAATTTCATCAATGAAGATGATCGCAGGGGCTTCCTTCTTCGCGCTTTCAAACAGATCGCGCACACGGCTTGCGCCCACACCCACAAACATCTCCACAAATTCAGAGCCAGAGATGTGGAAGAACGGCACCCCAGCTTCACCAGCAACAGCGCGTGCCATCAAGGTTTTACCCGTGCCGGGAGGTCCAACCATCAAAACGCCTTTGGGGATACGCGCCCCCAATTGAATGAATTTGTCAGGCTCCTTTAGGAACTCAACAATTTCTTGAAGCTCTTCCTTCGCCTCTTCTGCACCGGCTACATCAGTGAAGCGCACTTGCGGGCGTTCAACATCACGCGCCACCCGTGCCCGACTGCGCCCGAAGTTCATTGCCTGATCTTGCCCGCCACGCACCGAACGCATCATGCGCCACAATAGCCACACAATAATCAAGAACGGACCGACAGACAAAATGATGTTGAGCAGCAAGCCGGCGGTTTCATCGCCCCGTTGTTCGGCAAAGGTCACCTTTTGTAAGTCGCTTTGGCTTACACCGAACACAACCAGTTGATCGAAAAGATTGCTTTGGGGGTCTTTGTAGTACGTGCTGGTGGTGTCGTCTGTGTAACGGACGATGACATCCGCCCCCCCTCGTACCGTAATGGCATCAACGCGCCCTTCTTCAATATCGCTGGCAAGTTGATTCAAGCTGATGGGGGGAGTACCAAAGCGCGAATTGTTGTTGGCAAGGAACAACAGCAACAAGAAAATGCCAATCAACAACGCAAGGGGCCAAAACCGCTGTACATTGCGGTTATTGTTATTCAACGGACTATTCCCATTGGGTTTTTGTCCTGATTGATTTTCTGGTGGGGTTTGGTTATTCACCTCAAAGTCTCCACGTTTGAACGACAACTTTCACCCTTTACTATAGACGGGTTTGGGTCACGGGGTCAATAAGACTAGCAAACCTTTGATATGTTTCTTATATCTCCTTTACTTAAGCACATCGTTTTGTCCTAATTTAGTTGGAGTTTGTGTGGCACAATGTACGGACGTTTCGCCTAGACAGGAAAAATAACATGGTTTTGCCTATATTCATGGAAAGAATGCGCCAACGCCCTGCTTTATATGGGGGATGGATTTCAATTCCGAACGCGCTGGTGACGGAAACCGTCGCACGGGTTGGGTTTGATTACATCTGCTTGGATTTGCAACACGGCTTCATAGATTATCAGATAGCCGTTCAACTGTTGCAGTTAATCGGGCTTGGGCAGTCTGTGCCGATTGTGCGCCCGCCCCTCAATGATACCACGTGGATCGGACGGTTACTGGATGCCGGCGCGATGGGTTTAATCATCCCCATGATTAACTCTGTAGAGGATGCGCAAGCTGCGGTGGATGCCACACGCTACGCCCCACACGGCACGCGCAGTTGGGGGCCGGTGCGTCCATTGATGCACACCACCGCAACAGACTATTTACAGAAAGGACAATTTGAGATCGCCGTCATGCCGATGATCGAGACGGTCTCCGCGCTCAATGATGTCGAAAAGATTGTACAAGTTGGGGGCGTGAATGGCGTATATGTTGGACCCTCTGACTTACATATTGCGCTTGGTTTAGAACCGAGCTACGACAGCGACCATCCGCGCTTTGTTGAGGCGATAGACCATGTGTTGGCTACCTGTCAAAAAGCTGGCGTTTTCGTCGGCATACACGGCACAGCAGAATTGGCACCCAAACGCTTTGCGCAGGGATTCAGAATGATTAACGCCGCCGCAGACTTAGCCATCCTCAAAAGTGGCATGACCCATGCCCTGAAAAACGCGCAGGGCTAAAGACGGGTCTGTAAAGATACACTCTAAAAATTGACGTTAGTGGGCAACGCACGCTACAATGTTGCGAAAATTGGGTTGGATGGCTAATTAGGAGCGTCACGGTTTGTCGTTGGGATGAGTGTTGAGGTTGAGGCGTTCAACCCAGCGGATTTCATTCTTGATAATGATTGAGCAAACGAGCGATTTTCACCCTTACCGATCAAGTGCCAGAATGGATTTTGCATGACGGAGCGGACAAATGAACAATGGGTTGCGAATCTAAAGGCAGATCTTCCCACCCAAACCACCGCCATTGAGGATTTACACAAAAGACTAAAGCGTTCGCTCTATTATTATCTAAGCAATGAGCGCAGTGATTTGGCGACCCTTGCCAGTCAAGAGCTAGACCAAATGGCACAAGATATTGCTCAAGATGCGGTCTTGCGGGTGATGAACAACCTGGACACCTTTAGGGGCGCAAGCCTCTTCACCACCTGGGCAACCAAGATCGCCATTCGCATGGCAATCAGCGACCTTCGACGCGCTCATTACAAGGATTTCAGCCTAGACGAAATGACCATTGGAGGGGAGCTGTTGCCCAATTTCGCCGAGCGTGCCACCGATTCGCTGCAGGGCACGAAGCCCGCTAACCCCGAATCTGAGGCAGAGCGCAAGGACGTGCTGGCTAAAATCAATTCCGCGCTGGAAGAAGCACTCACCGAGCGTCAAAGGCAAGCGTTGGTGGCAATCGCCATTGACGGCATACCCTTAGAGATTGTTGCAGATCGAATGGGGACA
>CAIRDJ010000273.1 GCA_903877335.1 uncultured Chloroflexota bacterium
TACCTTCCGTTGCAGTAATGGCCACTGCGCTGCAGACGCATCTCAATCGCACGCTTGGTGCGTGGCGGCCAGTGGTTCACCTTTGCCGCCAGCTGCATCCGGCGCAGCAGCAGACGAACGTCACACATGACGTTTCGACCGCGCACCTTGAAGCCGAAGACGCGCCCGGTCACGTCGCCACAGACGACCTCGCGCGTCAGATAGATTCCAATCCGAAAGCCTAATCCTCATGAGCCTATCCACCTTCCCCAACCTCACTTGGCGCGACTTACAACCCGCCGACCGTCCCCACCTCATCAGCATGCTAGAAGAATCCGATGCGCTCGACGGGAAGCCCACGCTCCCCTTCCCAGAGGGTTCAGACTGGGCACAACACGCTTGGGGGGGCTTCAACCCACAGGGGCAACTGGTTGCTTATGTGTGGGTTGAGTGCCAAACCCATCGGGTGGAAGTGGTGCGCGCCTTCTTGAATGGGCGCGTGCATCCGCACTATCGCTCGCAAGGCGTGGGAACGGCGTTGTTAAAATGGGCAGAAGCCCGCGCCCAAGCCCTCTATGCTGATCTACACACCTTGCGCCCGTTGGTGCTGCGCATTGACTTCACCACAGGAGGGGAAGAGGTCATTGAACTGTGCGAGAACAACGGCTATCAATTGGCGTTCGCCGAAGATTATTTCGCCTACGACCTCACCCAACCCTTGCCCCCCAACACCCTACCCGACAACCTCACCCTGCTGGCGTATGACGACGCGCTCCGGGAACGGTTCTACCGCACGTATTTCACCGCGTTTCAAACGCGCGTCGGTTTCCCGAACTACGATTTGGCAACTTGGTATAGCGCGTGGATCGCGGCGGATGATTCCTTCTTGCCTCATTTGTCCTTCTTGGCAACGCAAGGGGAACAAGACCTAGCCAGCATCCTGTGCCACCGCGACGGGGATGCCGTCTTCATTTCACAATTGGGCACGTTCCCCGCCTTTCGCCGCAAGGGCATTGCCGGCGGGTTGATGGTGCATGTGATGCACCAGGCGCGGGCGTTGGGGTTTGAAAAGATGACGCTTTCGGTCAACGTGAACAATCCCGAAGCCTGTCACCTGTACGAGGTGAAGCTCGGTTTTACCCGCGAATATCGTTACACCAGCTATCAAAAGCGCGTGTAACAACTGGGTCAACCTTGTGCAATTCATCCGTGTTATGGGCAATTTTGCGTTATACTGTAAGCGTTATTAAACGCACGCCATCGAAATTGTTAGATTTTGTTGAGGAAAACCACTCATGACCAGCAGTCGCATTAGTTACAACATCAACACCATTTTTGTGCCAGATCGTGCCACGCTTACCAACCATCTCCTCAAGATTCAACCCCATTGGCTCATGCTTTCGGGCACGGACAATTGGAACACGCGAATCCGCATCAAGCTCCCCCGCACCAACGTGATCTTTCGCGAATCGGACAACGCCGATATGCACAAGCGCATGTTGCCCCAGCAATTCTTAGACGACCGTCGCGCCAAAGCGCCGTATGATTCCCACCTCTACTTGACCGACCGCCCCAATATTTCGGACGCCGAGTTCATCATGTGGACAGAGCGCGTCATGGACTTGGCAGTGGAACAAAACATCAAGTTGTGCGTGGGCAACTTCGGCGCGGGGCAACCCCAACCGAGCGGATGGGGGAATATTCGGGGCATCCTCGACCGCCTCAACCAACACCGCGACTTATTCGTGATGGGGCTACAGGAATATGCCACCGGCATCATCACCTCTGGCGTGGGAGGGGGCTTGCCCACCATGATCCGCCCCTTAAGCTGGCCCACCAATGTCGCAAACGTCCCCCTGTGGCACATGGGACGCTACCGCAACCTGATGAACTATTGCCAACAAGAGGACATTCCCGTCCCGCGCTTGGTCATCACCCACACTGGCTTTGACGACATGGGCGACTTGAGCGGGTGGCTCAACACGCTCACCCGCTCAGAAAATGCGCCGTACATCCGTGGCTACCGCACCCTGTTTCGCCAATGGGAAAAGTCGGACTGGCTCGGTGGATACTTCGACACGCTTGGGGAGATGTACTTTGAACAATTGCGCTGGGCGAACGACACGCTCTACAAACCCTTTGGCGCGGTGGAGGCACAACTGATTTACTGCTGGGGGACAGCAGGCTTTGGCATGACGGATAACACCGATTCCTCGATGGATGTCTCGCAAGAGCGCGCCTTCCATGACACGCTCGAAGCGTGGGCACAAACCCAACCCGACTACTTGGGCTACGTAGACGAATCGACGGACTAAGCCCCCTTCCCCCACTGCGTGGAAGACGGGGAAAAAACATGCGCCACCGTGTGCGTGCAAGTCCCCTTGCCCCACGAAGTGCGCCCCCACCCCCGACCCCTCCCCCACTGCGCTTCGCTTGTGAGAGAGGGGGGCAAAGATTCCCACACCGCGACACAATCTTTTCACCCCTTCTCTCGTCGGCGAAGCCGAACGGGGGAAGGGGACGGGGGATGGGGGCTTGCATCACGGGGATTTAGGGGTGGGGGCACACCACCTCCACCTCCTCCGCCGTTAGCCCATACGCCTCATAGACCAGCGCGTTCAACAGCGTTTCATATTCCGCCA
>CAIRDJ010000274.1 GCA_903877335.1 uncultured Chloroflexota bacterium
GAAGAATCAAACGGGCTTTGTCGTACTAACCGATGCACACCTTGCTCGCTTTGTAGGTAGCCGAAGGGATAGTCTCCCCCACGTATGACAGCCATCATACTTTTGATGCCTGCTTCTTCTCCATCGCTCCGCTCAATGACTTCGATCGTGTGACCATTTGCTTCTGCCCAGCGGAAATACATCCGCTCTAGCATCTGCGCCCAGTCTTGGGAATCGGTTCCCCCTGCGCCGGCATGAATGGCAAGAATGGCATCCGCATCATCATGTGAACCTGAGAAGACAATTTCTAATTCCATCTTGCCAGCTAAGGTTTCAAGGTCATGATATTCCGTAGTGATTTCTGAGAGGATTTTTTCATCCTCTAATGAAGCCAACTCATAAGCGTCTTGGGTGCGATGTTGTAGCTCTCTCCAACGATTGACATCTTTTTTCAACTTAGCTAATTCTTGTAGAAGGGTTTGAGCATAGGTGGGATCAGCCCATAAATCAGGAGATGCAACCTTGTCTTCCATCACACTAATTTGGGACTCCTTGTTAGGAATACCAATTTGCTGAATCAAACGATTCACTTTAGATTGTAGTGCTTGTAAATGTTCTGCAAGTTGTTCCATTGATCGTTATACCAACTAATTATTCATCAAATAGACTGTCGATAAAGCTATCTGGATCAAAGCGGACAAGATCATCTAAGCCCTCACCTAGACCAATGTAATGAATCGGTATTTTGAGATCATTAAAGATGGAAAAGATCATTCCACCTTTAGCAGTGCCATCTAGTTTGGTGACAATGATGCCGGTAACATCAACTACCTCACTGAATTTCTTGGCTTGCTGTAGCGCATTCTGACCGGTTGTTCCATCCAGAACCAAGATGACTTCGTGGGGAGCTTCATGGACGGTTTTAGCCGAGACGGCTTTAATCTTTGCCAATTCTTCCATCAGGTTATAGTTGTTGTGTAGTCTGCCAGCAGTGTCTATGATTAAGGTATCCAACTTTCTTGCACGGGCAGCAGAAGTTGCATCGAATACAACAGAGCCAGCGTCTTTATTCGTTTTGTTAGAGATAACCGGCACGCCAATGCGCTCGCCCCATTTTTCGAGTTGTTCAACTGCTGCAGCGCGGAAGGTGTCTCCTGCAGCGATGATAACCTTGCGTCCCTCTTTTTTGAGTTGGTTGCTTAGCTTGGCGATGGTGGTTGTTTTGCCACTCCCATTGACACCAACGATCAAGAAGACTGAAAGCATTCGCCCTTGTAAGTTCAATGGTGGGGGCGCGGACATCATTCCTCTCAAGATGTCTTTGAGAACCTGTTGCACCTGTTTGGCAGTGCGTAAACCTTGTTTCTCGACGGTTTCGCGAACATGCTTAACGATATATTGAGTGGAATTTACCCCAAGGTCAGCTTGTAGAAGCATGGCTTCCATATCTTCCCATGTGGTCTCATCAATGTCACTCTCCACGAACAGCTGCCCAATGCGCCCAAAGAAGCTGGTGCGCGTTTTTGACATACCACTACGGAATAAGCCCAACTTGGATTCCCCGATACCAGATTTTTACCATGTAAAGTTTCGCCGATATGATACACTTCCTTAGCTTCTCGTTCAAGTCTACCCGTTATTGACCTAACATGATAAACGCTGAACTACAAACCAAACTCAATGTTCAATTTCATAATCCGTACCTTTTGTTGCAGGCTTTAACCCATCGTTCGTTCACGAATGAACAGGGTGAAAAGGAACCCGATAATGAACGGCTCGAATTTTTGGGTGATGCCCTACTCAATTATTTGGCAGCTGATTTGCTTTATAAACGCTTCACAGGTGCCCAAGAAGGGTATCTCACGCGATTACGTTCGGCGTTGGTCAGAACAGAATCTTTGGGGGGAATCGCACGACAACTCGGATTAGGACAAAACTTGCGCATGGGACGTGGGGAGGAACGGAACAACGGACGCGAACGCATTAGCAATTTGTGTTCTGCTTTTGAAGCGTTGGTTGCGGCAGTCTATCTTGACCAAGGACTGGACACATTGCGGAAAGTAACCTTGCCACTCTTGGAAGATCGCTTAAGTTATGTGCTTGACTCGGGAGATTTTCAAGATGCTCGAACTTTGCTTCAAGAATGGAGTCAATCGGAAAAAGGATTCACGCCCACGTATCAGTTGATTTCTGAGGAAGGTCCCGATCATGATAAACAATTCTTGTTTGAAGTGTGTATCAATCAGATGAAAATCGCCGAGGGCGTGGGCAACAGCAAACGCGCCGCTGCGCAAGCTGCAGCACGAAACGCGATTGATGTGCTACAAGATGAATTGAACACCTCGATTACGCAGTGGCTTGCCCAGGCTACTCCATTAGAAGATTCACAAAAGCCAGACGGTGATCTGAGGCGGGATTAGGCATCCGCCCGTTGCCATCAAATAAATTAGGATATAGCCATAAGTAATCGACTCGCGCTTGAATCCCCAGTCGGATGAGTGTTGCCGAACGCTCAAGGGGTACCCCATCAAATGGATCAACAAATCCTAATGAGCGTACACTGTCAATTAAAGGGGAATCTGGAACATTGTTAAACGTTCCGCCCAGCACAGTACGCCCTAAAGTGCGGTTCGGGTGGTGGCTCTGAATTTGGGTGAAAATGGCGTTCAATTGTTGCTGTTGGTCTTGCTCTTGTTCAGGAAGGCTTTTTGACCCGATGCTGTCAATCAGTAAACCTAGCCAAGTATTATAAAGGGTGATGATGCTATTATCGTCATTGGGTTGGATGCGCACCTGCACTCTTTGCAGACCAGTTTGTTGCCCAATACCCGTGAGCAAGATGCCATCGCTGAGCATGATTTCGGCTTTTGAAAGCACCGCTAGACCCAATAGTGTCTCATTGGTGGGGAAGTAGCGCATGTCCATTTTAAGACGACGCGCCAACCATAGTGGTTGATCCACCCCGTAACTGGTCAAACGTCCCGCTTCAATTTCTTGCAGTAGTACGACATCTGCCCCGCTGGCTTCGATGGTTTGGGCGATCGCCTCTAGGTCAAAGTGAAAGAATTCGTTGAATCCACCATGTATGTTGTACGTGCCAACGCGAACATTATTCGTGTTGCTGATTGGACGCACAACGGTTGGGCGAGCGAAATAGCTTGCTAAACCAACCGTAAGCGCAATCACTAGACTGAGAAAAAGGTTATCAAGCTGTGTTGCCTCAACGTGCCACGCATTGCGCTTATGCGATTGAATCATCGGAAGCGTTGCCATGAGGGCGGCGAAGAGAGTAATCGTTAAACCCAATCCACGCATACCACGCAATGAAGGTGTGAGGAAGTCGTTAAGAATGCTTAAGCGTGAATCGGTAAAGTCACGTACATAAGCATACTCATATGTGAACACATCGAAGGTGAAAAAAATTGCAAACACCAGCAATCCACCGACAATCCAGGCGCCGCTGAGGCTGAATTCTTGTTCGGTTTTGGGGCGAACATACCACCACCAAAGCGAACTAACCAAGAGTTGCCCACTTGCCAGACCGATCAAACCAATCCATCCATCAACCCGATTGCCTATCACCAGTGCGAAACAAATTGCCAACATCATCATCCATCCGCGAACAGATGGGTCAAATAAGCTGAATACCTGACGCAAGCCTTGCCGAATGATGGGCAACAAGGGAAGCAGGGTTGCCCCCACCATCACGGGTACACTGATATTGAACGGAATATTGCCCCAGGCACTGACCGCATTAGGGGTAGCTAGTAGCGACATTTCCAGAAAGACCAATGTGCCGAGTCCCATCCCACTCCACGTATTGAGTAGTCCATCTTGTTTTTCCACCTCTCGGTTGAATAAGTTCAAGATGGCAACTAAGCAGGTTAAGCCGAGCAACCCTAATTGCGGGAAAAAGAATGTGGCTGACCATGTTGGGTCCAAAGTATTCCCCATGGTGCGAATAATCATATCTGCGGTTAAGGCGAGCAACCATCCAGCAGGAACAACCTTGACACGGTGACGAACAAGGTAAGCAAAATATAACAATCCTGTCCCAACTGTTAGGGCACTGCTGACAGGTTGGCTAAGTAAGTTGCCTTCCAGCATCAGAACGCGGAAACTCGCGGTCAAGATGGCAACCATGCTCATCATGATATACAGTCGACCTAGCAGGATAGCCAATAGTGGGAATAAAAGCGCGATCAGCAGGATGGTCAGCTCTTGAAAGACCTGTTGTGGGGGAAAAAGCCCAGGTGAAACCAATTGTTGAAGGGTTTCTAGGGGTAGTTGGTTGGTGATAGACAGCCCGGCGATTCGTCCATAGAACGCCCCCAGCATGAAGCGCAAGGCTTGTATCATAAAGGTGATAACCAACGTTGCTTCCAAGATAGTGAAGAACTGGACATGAGCGCGAAGCCAACTGTAAAAGCGTTTCATCATAGGTGTGCCATCTCGATTGGGGTGGGATGATAATTGCACGCAAACATCACATTAAAGTTTCCCAGAAGTGTGATTTAGATCATTCGTCTATCGGTGTTGCATGTCCGTTCGCACCACCATGATAGCATTTATTGCAAATCTTGAAGGGGAAGTTCTGTGGCATAACCCGCCCACAACGGCTACATTCTTTGGTGTCTTCCAGTTGTTGCATCAAAGCATTGTCGATGCGGTTTGACCATTCGATACGGTCTTCTCGAATAGCGTCTTCATGAAAAGCGAGATGGCTAAATTCCTCTCTTTGGCTTAACCAAAGATAAATATCGGCATAGTTGATGCTTGCTTCGATATCTTCAAGGTCATGGGTGTTGCCAATGAAATAGGGTGGGGTAGGGGGTAGAGGCATTGGCTTCTGTTGGATAATCGCCTGGGCGCAGTCATACCAATACCAACGACTGCTCTCTCGCGTGGGGGCGTTCACCAACTTGACCGCTTGGGTTAAGCCAAGTCGATTTACCTCATCATCGGTCAACATGCCAGATAGCTGAATGCGTTCCTCTAAGTCTGCAGTGCGCACCACATTGCGTAGCTTTTTGGGTATCGAACGCAGTTCCATCCAAGTGATGAAGCGTTGCGAAAGTGAACCTGGAATGATCTCTAAGTCCTCGACTGTTGGAGCAACATGTGCATGGGTGAGTGGCTCTAGCTCTTGATAGAACATTTTGCGGATGTAGGTCAAATTGTGGCGTGTGGTGGCACCAACAATTCCATCTTCCATCAATCCATAGCGACCGGCTCGCCCGCCGATCTGCTGAACTTCACCAGCTGTTAAAGCGCGCAGCGTTCGCCCATCAAATTTCTCAATTTCATAGAAACACACCTGTCGCGCTGGTAAGTTTAGCCCCATTCCGACGGCATCCGTCGCAATACATATTTCGGTATCACCTTTGGCAAAGCGTTCAGATTGTCTTCGTCTGACTTCTGGAGGAAGCGCACCATACACCACTGAAACTTTTCTGCCAAAGCGTTCCAATTCGGCTTTGAGTGCCAAAACACGCCTACGCGAAAACGCGACCAAAATCGTATTGGGAGGTAGCTGTCTCAAATTCCATGCCTTTGGGGCAACTTGGATCGGGGTGAGTCGTTGATGCTCGATGATTTCGATTGGCAAATCTGCCGCTTTTGTCATATCTTCAATGAGCTGACGAGCGGTAACCGGGGCGATCACATGAATTTCTGGGCATTCTGCCTCCATCATGGCGCGTGTCCATGCCCACCCACGATCAGGATCAGCCAACATTTGTGCCTCATCAATGATGATGCAATCTCCACTGTTGTTGGTTGAAAACATCTCAATCGTGGCGGCGGTAATAGTTGCGCCGGGAATATCAATGCGTTCTTCGCCGGTGAGCAAGTTACAAAAGATACCTTGCTTATTTAGACGATCAAAAACTTCAAAAGCCAGAAGGCGTAGCGGGGCAAGATACCAACCTGCTCCAGCGTTGATGAGTGCTTGTAACGCATCATATGTTTTACCGCTGTTAGGAGGACCGACATGCAACACCATACGTTGCTCTTTGCGGTCTTCGTGGCTCCATTCTGGAAAGGCGGCTAAAAGTCTATTTTGGATTTCTTGACGTAGGCGACGACGCTCATCCTCACGTTGTTTTTGAGCCACCTTTTTGGCGTTGCGCTTGGCTTTTTGCTCGGCTTTACGATTATCGCTCAGTTGTCGTTCTAATTTTTGGAACTCTTCAAAGGTATAGGGTAAGCCAAGGTGCCCACGAATATTTCCCCACTCCGGGCGATAGCGATGTGCGCCTAATTGTTGCAGTAGATGACGAAGCTCTTTTGCTTCTATGCCAACGATTTCTGCCAGGTCTAAAGAATCGATCGTTTCGTAACTGGCGACCATTTCCCGCAGGTGCTCTTCGTTTGCGATTTGATGAATGGTCTGTGCCGGTATTCTTAAGTTTCCCTCTGGATCCATAAAGCCATCTAGTACGCCAGCAGCAAATGCACCTTCTAAGGCGGTGTGTCGTAATTGAAGTTGTTGTGCTGCTGTTCCAAGTGCGTAGGTTCGATCTAAGACTTGTCTTCTTGGGGAATTGCCACCCGTTGCATCTGGGCGGAGCGTATCTCCGCACATCGCAAGAAATTTTTCCCATTCAGGATTTTGATTATTCACTAGGAATTACCTATTTCGAACTATTGTTTCATGAGTGTAATGTCGTGGGCGAGGAATCGCAACCTAGAGTCCTGCCAATCGCTTTTTTACCACATGGTTCATTTAGTTATGGGGATTATTGAGACGAAAACCATGCCCGCGCATGGTGACAATATATTGATGCGCCGGGTCTAATTCATAAAGGCGATCTCGCAAGCGACGCACCAGTGCATCAATTGCCTGTTCGCTCACTCCTTCACCCAACGTTTCGGGCCAGACCGTATCAATGACCGCTTCACGAGTACAAACATTACCGGAATTGATGTAAAGCATTTCCAGCAGGCGATATTGAGGGGGGCTAAGGGGGGGATCAATTTCTTTCCCGTTGATGAAAACACGATGTGCCTCGCGGTCTAAACGCAAACGCCCACCAATGACCTCGGGTGGGGCAAATGGCAAGGGGACGGTTGAACCAGGCGCAACATATTTTAGGCGGACACACATTGCAAGATTAACCTCATCGCCATCATGTAGATCGGTCTTTCCTTTCACCTGCACGCCATTCACCCAAGTTCCATTCTTGCTATTCAAATCGTTCAGAATCACGCGGTTGCCCTCTCTATAAATGCGAATGTGTACTCGAGAAACCTGTCTTCTGGGGATTACAATTCCACTTTCTTCACCGCGCCCCACAGTGACATCATCAGACTCAAGGACGAATTGCTGGCGAGTTTGGTTATTCTCCAACAGTTCAATCAAAATGGGACGTTCGATTGCTGATTCGTTCATGGTCTTCAGCACCTTTCAAATTAGAGACTACAATAACCCTTGTTTGTCGTTTCTATTATACACATTTACACATTGTCATGGTGGGGATGTGGAGTCGCCGAACGGGATCGGAAGGGCAACCGATGTTTGTACGCCCGTCCACAAGCCTTGATCGGGATAGACTGGGGTTGGATTGGCGGAGGGGACAATTCCTTCATTTTCCCCACGATAATAAGCTGTTACGCTTACGTTTCCACTTCGTAAAGTTGCATCAAGCTGATCAAACTCAAAGTCCATCCGATGGACACAGCGTTGACGCGGACCCAAAATGCGAATGCTGTCATTTGGGTAAGTGGTAGGGTTGCCGCGATTGATGCCCTCGGTGATGATGTTGCTAGGCGGATCAAATACGATGCCCAAGCCCGAGCTACCGTTGTCTCCCACAATGACTTGATCGGGCGAATAGACGAATGGAACGCTACCGATAGATCGATTAATAACCGTGATGTAGACTGTGAGCTGTTGTGTGGAGTTGGTTGGGATTTTGCTGGTTTTCACCTTCAGTTGGAGAGGTTCACCATCTTGGGCGATTGCTCTGCCAATCAAAGACTGATGATTACCTAGATTGTCGGGTTGGGGCAACCATGCACAAGGAGGGGCATCTCCGACGAAAGTCAGTCCTCCTGTGATGTATCGCCACGCATCTTGCCCAACATATGTGAACAAGGTTGCCAGAATCAAAATTCCGATTAAAGTGTTCGTTCCGTAGCGTTCTTGTAATGATTCAATCATGCTGATTTTCCATCCACTTGCGAACATTTATGACCACGTGATCGGGGTTTAATGTGGTGGCATCCACCCAAACTATACCATTATCGTGCCCCTTAAACCATGTAATTTGGCGACGGATGAAATCATGGGTGAGGAACTTGCTTTCCAAGATGGCTTGCTCATAAGTGAGATTGCCCTCTAAATACTCCACCAATTGACGATACCCGATGCCGCTCATGGAAGGCAAGGTTTTGGCAAAGCCCTGTCGATGAAGTTGTTCAACCTCCGCCAATAGCCCCTGTTCCAACATATTGTCAAAGCGCACATTAGCGCGCTCATAGAGCATCTCTCGGTTGACTTCTAAACCTAAAATATAGATTGGAAAACTCGGGGGATGCTTTTGTTGAAGGACGCTCATCGGGATGCCGGTGATGCTGGTGACTTCTAACGCGCGAATGACACGGCGCGTATTGTTGGGATGAATTGCATGCGCCGAAATGGGGTCAAGTTTTGCGAGCATGTCGTGTAGGGCAACCGCACCGTGAGCCTTCGCAAATGTCTCATAGTTGGCACGTAATTCGGCGTTGGGCGGGACAACAGGAACAGACCATCCTTCGATGATCGACGAGATATATTGCCCTGTTCCGCCTACCAACAGAGGAAGCCTGCCCAGCGCATGAAGGGATGCAATTTTCTCCTGTGCCATGCGCTGATACTCAGCTAGTCCCATCAGGTAATCAGGTTGGACTAAATCAATCAAGTGATGTGGCACAAGTTGTTGCTGTCGTGGGGTTGGCTTTGCCGTTCCGATATCCATCTGACGGTAAATCTGACGACTATCCGCACCAATAATTTCTCCATCCAATTGCTGTGCAAGGTGAATCGCCAGTTGTGTTTTGCCTACAGCAGTAGCTCCCAAGATGATGACTAAGCAATTACCAACCAAGAGCATCCTCAATGTGTTCAAGCGATGGGAGGTGGTTAGGTTGTAGCGCAATAGCGATGATGTCAATCTGCCATGCGCAATCTTCCTGTTGGTGTTGATGTAAATATGCGTAGGCACTTTTGAGCATGCGCTGTTTTTTGCGGTCGCTGATGTTCACCAAGGCTTCATCGGTCGTGCGGGCACGTCGTGTTTTCACCTCAATGAGATGGAGGCGGTCGTTTTCGGTGGCAACCACATCAATTTCCCCCCAAGCGCAAACCCAGTTCAGTTCCAACACCTGATAGCCCTGTTGAAGCAAATACTGCACGGCAAATTCTTCTCCGACTTTTCCGATGTGACGTTGTTTAGTTTGGTTCATTTAGGTGGGTTGAATGGTTAGACCTCATGCTAGGATAGTATAGCAGACTTATCGTTTGAACGCTTTTGATTTACGCTTATCATCCTGTTTTCAGTCTCCATGAAAGTGAATCAAGTTGGTTGCATCTGTTGGTATGTGGATTGCCCTCATGATTGGGATCATGGGTTTGTTCTTTGCCGCTTATGTTGATCGTTGGCTTGCCCTGCAAACCCCAACCGATACCCGCTGGCGTGTGGGGTGGTTAGCAACTAGGCAAGGTCTCGCCGATACGCTAGTTACCCATTGGCAATTGGCACTTGTGCGCGTGACCAGTGGGCTAGTCGTGATGGGTTGGGTAGGGTATGTGGCAGGGTTTGGGATGAAACTTGTCTATACCTTTTTGTTTGGCTTGATTGTGGCGTTGATCTTACACATTGTAGCCATTTATTCCCAATCCGATGAGGCAAGCGAGACCCGTTTGACCTACTTGTTGATCGCATCGGTTACTGTGAATGCCATTGCGCTAGTCGCCTTCACACTTTTGTTCATCAGTTTGC
>CAIRDJ010000275.1 GCA_903877335.1 uncultured Chloroflexota bacterium
CAAGCTGGTTGCATCAGAAGGTTGTGCCTCGCGCAGGTCGCCTTTGGTGACAATCCCCACCAATTTACCATCGTTCACCACTGGCAGACGGCGAATGAAATGCTCATTCATGGTGATGGTTGCACGCGCAATAGAAGTTTTTGGTGTGACACTGACAACTTCCTGAGACATCCAGTTTTGCACTTTTTCTTCAAAGATTTTCATGGTGAAGTTTCCTTTCACACTCGTTGATTAATTCTGATGTAGAGAGTGTAGACCAACTGGACCATTCTATTGCATACCAAGTGTCACCGCTTATCAATGAGGTTCATCCACAAATGATTTGCCATCCAAATCAAGAACTGTAGAAACTTTCCCCATGACACAGTCCGTACAATGAGTAGAATTGGACAAAGTTTTAATCTATTTGTAATCGGGAAGGACAATTTACCGATGTCACCACAAAACCGCTTGCAAGAGTTGCGCTCTCAAATTGACGAGATCAATTTGCAATTGCTCGAACTCCTCAACAAACGTGCCGCTATCGCCGCTGATATTGGCAAAGTTCAAGAACAATTAGGGACAACGTTCTATGATCCTGCGCGTGAAGGTCAAATGCTCACCGCCTTAGAAATGGCAAACCAAGGTCCCTTCAGCAACGACGCCATCAAGACGATTTTCCATCAAATCTTCCGCGTGACGTTGGACATGGAAGAAAAAGCCGCGCTCAAGAAGATGTTGGTTGAACGCAAGAATCCCGATCAACGCACTGTGATTGAATTTCCGAATGGCTTGGTCATTGGAGATGGAAGTTTCCCAATCATCACCGGTCCTTGCGCGGTAGAAAGCCTTGAGCAGATGGAACAAACCGCTGCCGCACTGGCAGAACGTGGGGTCAAGATCATTCGCGGGATGGCGTTCAAGCCCCGCACCTCTCCCTATGAATTTCAAGGCTTGGGCGAAGAAGGCTTGAAGATCGCCCGTCAAGTTGCCAACAAATACAATATGATGGTGGTCTCTGAAGTCTTAGACCCCTCCCTCATCATGATGATGTCGGACTATGTAGACATGTTCTGGGTGGGCGCACGCAACATGCAAAACAGTTACTTGCTCCGCGCGTTGGGCAAGATGCGCCAACCAGTCATCCTCAAGCGTAGCTTTGGCGCAACCTACAAAGAATGGTTGTACGCCGCAGAATACATCATGGCGAGCGGCAACCCCAACGTGATCTTGATGGAACGCGGTATCCGTACTTACGAAACATGGACGCGCAACACGCTTGACATTAGTGCTGTGCCGATGGTCAAGATCGAAAGCCACCTCCCCATCATGGTGGATGTATCTCACTCTGCTGGTCGCCCTGACCTTGCCATTCCGCTTGCCAAAGCCGCGAAGGCAATCGGTGCAGATGGCTTGATGGTGGAAGTTCACCCCAACCCTCCTGTTGCCATGAGCGACGCAAAACAACAACTCACCATTCCCCAATTCCATGCCTTGGTGGATGCCCTCGAAGCCATGTAATACTCACAGAGGTGCTGGGTTTGTATCCAGCACCTCACCCTTATGTGATGACTTAGGATGAACAGGTAACATCAGTTACAGCTGTTTCTACGACAGGGATGGGGGTTGCTTCAGCCGCCACGCTGGGCACTTCTGTTGCCGTTTCAGTAGCGGTGCTTGCCCGTTCGCCCGCCTCATAGCGTTGTACCGCCAATTCCACCGCCCGCACCCCACTAATCAGCGGAGCAGCAAACGATGTCCCTGTCATGGTGGTATAGGTATCGTTTAAGCCAATGGTGTAGATGTCCCGTCCGGGCGCGTACAAATCCACCCCTGCCCCATAATTGCTGAATGAGCTACGCTCCAAAGTGCGATCAATCGAGCCTACAGAAAGCACCGGGTCATAAGCAGCAGGATACCACGCGCCTTCCGTTCCATTGTTGCCCGAAGCAGCAATCACGGTGACACCTTTTGAAAGCGCATAGTCTATCGCCGCTTGCAATACTTGGGAGGGATTGGGGGAAGCAAGACTGAGGTTGATGATGTCCGCGCCCCAGTCCGTCGCTTGGACGATTGCTTCTGTGATGTCGGAATAGTTGCCCAGTCCGCGCTTACTCAATACGCGCATAGGCATAATCATCACGTTGGAGGATGCCACTCCCGCCACCCCAATCTCATTATTACTGTTGGCGGCGATCACCCCTGCCACCCCGCAACCATGACCAAATTCATCATTGGGGTTGTTATCATCATCGATGTAGTCCCACCCATTCACCAACCGCCCTACCAAATCCGGATGCCCTGCACAGACCCCACTATCCACCACCGCCAC
>CAIRDJ010000276.1 GCA_903877335.1 uncultured Chloroflexota bacterium
GCATCTTATGCACGGTTGTGGGATAGTTACTACATGCGCATCTTTCACACCATCACACGGTTTGCCCGATGATTAGTTTCATTGCGACAGTTTACAACGAAGGCGAAAACATCCATCGCCTGATGCAATCCTTAGCACGGCAAACGCGCCTTGCGGACGAGATTGTGATTGTGGATGGGGGGAGCTGTGATGACACGGTGGCACTGTTGCACGGCTACACAACCACCCTGCCGCTCGTGGTGCTGGTTGAAAACGGGGCGAATATCAGTCGTGGGCGCAACCTCGCTTTTGAACACACGCACGGGGACGTGATCGCCATCAGTGATGCTGGGGTGACGTTGCCTGATGATTGGCTAGAGCGGTTGATTGCCCCGTTGGAAGCGGATGCCAGCGTACAAGTTGCATGTGGCTTCTTCCGCGCGGACCCGCACACCGTGTTTGAAGTGGCAATGGGCGCAACTGTCCTCCCGTTGGCAAGCGAGATCACCCCCGCCACCTTCCTGCCAAGCAGTCGCAGTGTTGCGGTGCGCCGTGGTGCCTTTGAGCGCGTGGGGGGCTACCCTGAATGGCTAGACTATTGCGAGGATTTGATCTTCGATTTACGGCTTAAGCAGGTGGGAACATTTGTATTTGTGCCGGAAGCGTGTGTGTGGTTTCGTCCACGTGGCACGGTTGCCAGCTTCTACAAGCAATATTATCTGTATGCGCGAGGGGACGGCAAAGCGGATTTATGGCGCAAGCGACACGCCATCCGTTATCTCACCTACGTTTTAGGCGCACCCATCTTGTTGGGGCTTGCGCTGGGGCATCATCCGTTGTGGTGGGGCATCATTTTGGTGGCATCTGGCTTTTACCTGCGCACGCCCTATCAACGCCTTCCGCATGTGATGCGTTCGTTCGCTCAGCGTGAGCCGGTCAGCGTGATGGATTGGGCACTTGCCCTGCTGTGGATTCCGCTCATCCGCGTGGTGGGGGATGTCGCCAAGATGATCGGCTATCCTGTGGGTTGGGCGTGGCGGTTACGCCATTCGCCCCCACGCTGGCAAGTTCTCCCTTAACTGCCCAACACCATCCGCCAGACAAAGAACGCCCCCATGCCTACGATGATAGTCAGGATCAAGTTCTTGGTGAGGGCGCTGCATACGATGGTGAGGATGCCCGCCCCCCAATATGGATTCTGCCAAGACAAGTCTAGCCCGTTCTCACGGTAGACCAAGAACGGAATGGTGAGCGCGGTTAGCACTGCCACCGGCACATAGCGCAAGGCACGCATGAACGCAGGCGATAACGCGATCTGCTGGGTGATGACCAGCGAACCATAGCGCACCCCAAACGTGACCAAGAACATCCCGAAGATGATGATCGCAGCGTTCATGCGCGTTGCTCCTGAGCTGGGGTGAGGTAGGTTTCCACCAGATAGCCTGCTAAAATGCCAGCGAACGCCCCCACCATCAATCCGCTATTGTTGGGCAACCCATTGGCGAGAATCCCCACCACACCTGCCACCAACGCACACACCAGCATGGGGCGGTTAATTACCGAAGGGACGACAATGCCTAAGAAAGTAGCTGCCATAGCAAAATCTAAGCCCCACTGTTCTGCATTTTGAAATTGGCTCCCTGCTAAAATGCCTATCCAGGTCACCAGTTGCCAGTTGCCATACATCGCCAGCGAACTGCCCAAGTGATACCATTCCAGATGGGGGAGTGTTTGCTGGGCGTTCGTCCACTTGCTCACCACCACAGCATAGGTTTCGTCCGTGAGCCAAAACGCCAGCGGAATTAACCAGCGCTGCGAAAGGTGCTTGGTGTGGGGGGCAATGGAAGCTCCATACAAGGCATGACGCAGGTTGACCATGAAGGTGGTGAGGACGATGAGGGCGACGGAAGTATGTTGGGCAATCAAGTTGACCGCGATGAATTGGGCACTGCCGGCGAAAACGAACAGGGAGAGCCCAGCTGTGGTGAGCGGGTGAATCCCGTTGGAAACCGCCAACGCACCGAAAATGATCCCGAACGGGACGGCACCCACAATTAAGGGGAAGGTATCGCGTGCGCCCAACAAGAACACTTGTAGGCGCGTTTGAGTTTGGGGCATGCTGAAGAGAACCTTGTCGTGACTAGACTCAAACAGAAACGCGCAGTATATCACGGACAAGGTTAGGTAGCTTGGGCAAGCATGGGGTGGCTATAACCATTACAGCGAGAGTCGGCGAAGCCCCTTCTGGATCAAGAACACGGTGGCGAATAAGCTACTCATGGTGAGGACGATGGTCGCGCCGGAGGGCACATCAAAATAGTAGGACACGTAAAAGCCGATGATCCCACTCACCACCCCGAACACTGCCGCCACGCCGATCATCTGGTGTAGACGATGCACCAGCAGGCGTGCTGTGGCGGCAGGGGCGATCAGCAACGCCAACATCAGGGCAATCCCCACCGTTTGCAAGCTGACCACAATGGTGATGGCGATCACCATCAACAACACCACACGCAACGCTTCCACCGGTAGCTTGAGCGTGTGGGCAAGACTGACATCAAAACTGATGATGACAAACTCTTTATAGAACAAGAACATCACCCCCAACACCAACGCCGAAAGCCCCCCCATCAGATACAGATCGCTGACGCTCACCCCGTTGATACTCCCGAAAAGAATGTGCGTCAAGTCGGTCGTGTAGTTCTGTTGGGTGCTAATCATCACGATGCCCAGCGCAAACATGGTGACGAACACCAGCGCAATGGCGGTATCCTCTTTCACCCGTTCGTCGCGCGTCATCCAGGCAATCACGCCTGCCGAGATCAACGCCGCCCCCAAGCCACCGATGAACAAGTGACTACCGACATTCCCCCCACCTAACGTGTAGGACAGGGCAACACCCGGCAAAATCGTGTGTGAGAGCGCGTCCCCAAAGAACGCCATCCCACGCACCACCACAAAACACCCCACCACCGCGCTTAAGCCCCCCACCAACATCAACGCCACGAAGGCGCGTTGAATGAACGGGTAACTGAGCGGATCCATCAAGAGTTGTAAGGCATCCATCAACCGCCTCCGCACCCATGTTCATCCGCCAGCA